>JAHJVF010000171.1 GCA_018828505.1 Bacteroidota bacterium
ATTAAATTCAATCACAGCATTTTTAGAAAAGCTCGTAACAAATCCGCGAGATGAGTTAAGAATAAATATTTCTCGTGGACTTCCTTTAGTGCCAAGGTCTATCATGCCGAGCGACTTACCGTCAGCGAGATTCATTACTTCGATCTTATTGCTGGCATCGACAGCGATGAATGCTTTTCCCTCGAAGAAATGAAGACTATTCGCATTGTCACCAAGTGAGTTTCCGTTGGCTGCTGAATAAAAATTGTCGATGACTTTTTTAGTCGTTAAATCATAATGACTTATTTCGCTGTTGTTGCGTCCATAAACTCCTTCGTTCAATATATAAATCCCATCGTTAAAAGTCTTCCAATCATCGTCAATAGGATTATTCTCTTTCGAACAACTAATCATTAAAGTTGATAATAGAATTATTAATAAAAGTTTTTTCATCAATTAAATCTCCATTTTGATTGATATTCTAAAATCTCTTCCCGGCATAGGATAAGATTGAATTAAAAAATAATTTTGGTTCGTTATGTTGTTCACGCTGAACTGAAAAGTAGCGATGAACTTGCTTATTAAAGTTCTATAATTAATTGCAAAATTGAACAGGGCAACTTGAGGCAATACATAAGCCGGATCATTATCCTCTGAATAATATCTTTTACTGAAAAAATTCATGCTGAACTCAGTTTTAAGATTTCCGGAGCCAACGCTTAAGATCAAGTTTGCATTATGCTTCGGAATGTAGATAAGCTGTTTACCGAAAGTCTGATCACTTGGACTGAGTCTTTCTGCTTTGTACACATTTGTATAAGTGTAATTTAGTTTGGCTGCCAGAAAATCAGTGAAATGAATATTCGAAAATCTTACTTCCAATCCATTAGATTTAATACGTCCGGCATTTCGTGGAGTGAAAATCGCAATTCGGTTTGCGTACCAGACTATTTTATCTTTAATATCACGGTGAAAGAACATAATATCAGAAGTGAAGAATGATAAATTTAGGCTTAGTCCCGTTTCAAAGTCTTTTATTATTTCTTTTTTCAGATTTGAGCTTGAAAGAAAATTCAGCTTTGAGTAATACATCTCGTAAAAATTTGGGAGTCGGGCACCGAATGAATAATTAGCAAATAACCGTATTAAATCGGCTGAGAATGGAGAATATCCCAAACCAAATTTATAATTAAAATTCGAGTTCGAGTTATTGTCCTTCGAATTTTTCGAATTCAGGAAAAGATTGTTTAGTAAAATATTGAATCCGATTTTATGAGAATTTTCAGCCAGAGTAATTTGCTTGCTGAATACTGCCGATAAGCTGTGAGAAATTCTTTTTAGAGAAGTATTGTTTGGAAAATAAAGACCACCATCATCGAATGAAAAGTTATCAATTGTAGAATTAATGCCTACGGAAAATGAATAAGCTTTCCCAAAGTAGTGTGAATTAAGCTGCAGGTTGAAGTTTTTATTCGATGAGTTGAAATTCGTTGAGCGTAAATTGATCTCTGATTGCGGATCGGATATGTTTATATAAGACAAATTGAGTCCAATTACACTATTCAATGAAAAGGAGTTATTAAAAAACCATTCGAGATTTGTTACGATAATTCTATTTTTTTCAGATTGCCGTACATTATTCTTTTCGTGCTTGTTCGTAGCGATGAATCCGGGCAGACCTAATTCTTTTTCAGAATAGCGGGCAAGAGTTTTTGTTGAAAGGTATGTGTTAGAAATTTTGAAGTTATTAAGTAGTGTCAATTTGATAATCGACTGATCAAGGTCCGCATTTTCTCTTTGAAAAGTTTTCCCGTCAAATTTGTAAGTAAAATCATTGCCTGCAGTTTTTTTATGAAAGTCTAAGGAAATTTTCGAATTAGGAATTTCATGATTAAATCCCGCCGAATATGAATTCAATCCAAAAGATCCTTTTGTGTACTTTAATTTAATCCGGATTGAATCATCCTGTTGGAACGGGTCGAGTGAAATACCACCGTTAAATGAGCTGGAATTAGGTGAGTTAAAATCACTTCCGAGAGTCAGATCAATGCGAGAAAACTCCTCAGTGCTAAAACTACTGAAATCAAAATATCCGCTAAGCGAGTTTGATAAATCCATTCCATTCAGAGAAACGGAGGAATATTCAGCACCCGTTCCTCTAATTGAAATCGTTTGAAGACTTCCTTCAGCACCATAAGATTTTACAAAAATACCTGACGATAATTTGAGAACGTCTCCGAGTGAAACTGAATTAAGCGATATAAAATCTGAGATTCTGATTTTTTGAATGGTGGATGAATAATTAGTCCCCTCAGTTGGTGAAGAATCTTTAATCAAGATTTCTTGAAGTTCGTACTGTTTAGCAGTGTCGAATTCAGCGGCTGTAAAAGAATAAAGAGAGTCTTTAAATAAAGAATTATTATTGGAAATATTAGAACCATAGGTATAAGTGAATAAGAATAAGAGAAATAAAAGTGCAAGATATGTTGATCGTTTTATCATAAAGAATTTAAAATAAAAAACCTCTTCGGGGGTGAAGAGGTTTAAAAATCATTTATTCCAATTAAACTTTCCTTCCCCACGAAGGATTGAGCTTAGAACTTCATTGGCAGGTCTCCTGGCTTATGCGACTCGTTAACGCCTTCCCATCCCGACTTGTCGGGACAGTGGCTTTTTGTTAACAACTTTAATGCATTCACAGTTGCGGGGCAGCACCGGCTTTAAACCGGTTTCCCTTTTAATCGAGTGAACCAACAAAGGTATCAAAGAACTGGTTGCAGTTTAGAAAAATATTTCTTCAGAATCAAGATTTTGTGGAAATTGAAAATGATTAAGAACTTCTGTATGGAAGATATTAATCCCAGAATGTTCATTTGCCGAAGGATCCTTTGGAAAAGAAGTTAACCCCGACTTACATTTTCTTGGTTTTGAAGTTTTTCTTATTGGTGTTTCTCTTTCAAAACCTTAGAAAATGTTAGTCGATTTGTCATTAGCGCTTTTCTAATGACAAATTTGG
>JAHJVF010000172.1 GCA_018828505.1 Bacteroidota bacterium
TATTGGGCAGTAAGTGTTAGCGAAAGTCATCTAGAAACTGTCAGACGTTATATTCATAATCAAGAAGAGCATCACAGAACAAAATCTTTTTCTGAAGAAATAGATGAGTTTATGAAGAAGTACGGGTGGAAATATATTAAAGAATAATAAGGCTAAAGCCGCTTTTGGTGGAGGAAACTTTTGCAGTCAGTTCACTAAAGTGAACTGTAAGTGATGAGTAAGCAAGTTAAAAAGCTATTTTTATAACTACTTTATCGCTTACCGTCAGATTTATCTGACGGAATAAGGAAAGAGAATGAGGCTAAAGCCGCTTGGTGGTTTTAGCTTATAGTCAGTTCACTAAAGTGAACTGTAAGTGATCATCTGAAAATTACTTTATCACTTACCGTCATTTTGAAAGATTCCATCCCGACTTGTGAAGCATCCGCCCATTCATAGTCGGGATGGAATCTTTTTCTATTCGTTACATAATACTACTTTCTAACAAAATGCTCCATTTCAAAGGGAATTTCAAAAGATATTTCAATTAAACCTATGTAAATGTTACTCTCGTAAATCGGTGATTGATAAATCAGTTTCCTGATACCATTTTTTTCAATCGTGTAGATATTTGTTTTCTGGTTCAACAACATATCTTTCAATTGAGACTTTGATGGTTCAGGATGACAATCAAGAACATTTGTACCGATCAAATCTTGACCGCCATCCTTTTCAAAATCTTTAGCCGCTTTGTCATTCATATAAATAATTACACCGTCTGTATCACAGATTGTAATTGCACACTGAAATTCTTTTTGCCAATCGATTATCTTCATTTTAACTCTGCAATCATTTCAATTTCAACAGCCGCATTTAGCGGAAGAGAAGGAACTCCAACTGCGCTGCGTGCATGCTTACCATCATCGCCAAATATTTTTAAGAGTAATTCCGATGCCCCGTTTGCTACTGCCGGTTGTTTATAAAAATCGGTCGGAGATGCGATAAAAACAGTAAGTTTAACAATTCGTTTGATCTTATCTAAATCGCCTGTCATACCCTTGATAACACTCAGACAATTTAATAATGATATCTCCGCAGCTTTTTTCCCATCTTCCTCAGAAATGTCTTTACCGACTTGACCTGAATATTTTAATTCACCATTGACTAATGGCAGCTGCCCTGCTGTAAAAACCAAATTCCCGCTCTGTACACAAGGGACATATGCGGCTAAAGGTTTTGGAGCTTCGGCGAGTTCGTAACCAAGCTCCTTGATTTTTTGTTCAATTAACACTTTTACTCCATATTTTGTTTTAAACTAATGAAATGAATTTTTAACTTCTATACAAACTTTTCACAATGAAATGCTTTTCCGAGCGATACCTCGGAGCGTTAAGAAACTTTAAGAATATAGAGAGTTTACTCACCGAAGCTTTTTCAACATCCGAAGTTTTAACGTAGGATGTAGCGCAGGTAAATATTATAAACAAAAATAAGAGAACCATGGCAAAAGAAGAATTCGAAAAATTAGAAAATACAGTTAGACGTCTTCGGGTTGAATGCCCCTGGGATCGGATGCAAACCAATGACTCAATAAAAGCTGCAACTCTTGAGGAAACTTATGAGGTGCTTGAAGCAATCGATCAAAAAGATTATGAGGAGCTTAAAATAGAATTGGGTGATCTATTGCTGCACATAGTATTTCATTCCTTAATTGCTGAAGATGGTAAGCATTTTACACTTTCTGAAGTCATCAACCATATAACTGAAAAATTGATCCGCCGCCATCCGCACGTCTTTGAAGGTATAAAAATTGAAGACCATCATGAAGTAAAAAGAAATTGGGAAATGATAAAGTTATCTGAAGGACGGATTTCCGTTGTGGATGGAGTACCAAAAGAGTTGCCGGCATTGCTACGAGCTTTTAGATTGCAGGAAAAAGCAAGCAAGTTTGGTTTTGAATGGAAAACGACAAAAGATGCATTCAAGAAAGTCGAAGAGGAAATCCAAGAAATTGAGAAGTCATTCGAACAAAAGAATATTGATCATATTGAGGATGAGTTCGGAGACCTTTTATTTGCTCTGGTCAACTTTGGACGAATGAACAATATCAACAGTGAAGATGCTTTACGTAAATGCAATGAGAAATTCATCAAAAGATTTCAATACGTAGAAAAAATGGTGAATAAAAATTCAGATGATACCAATGAAGATAAGTTGGACCAAATGCTTAAGTATTGGGAAGAAGCAAAAAAAGAGATTATTTAATCAAATAGCTTTTAGAAAAAAATATTGAAACTCTATTCATCTAGTATTAAATTGAGATAAATAAAAGGAGTGTGGATATGAAAAAACTATTGTCATTATTAATCATTCTGCTGCTTTTCGGAAGCTTTTCAAATCTTACTGCATTTGAAAATCCGTCATCAGCAGTTCGATACAAAATAATGATCGATTTTGGAACCGACATGACCGATCCATTATTCAGTGATTATTCATTGAGAGAATATATAAAAGAGAGAATGCATCAGCGTCTTCCTGATTACTATTACACAGATGGCGAAGATGCGAACGTAGTAATTTCGATCGGACTACTTACGATTAGCGGTGAAAATTTTAACTACAAGTACATCAGCGCATTGAATATGCTCGTTACAAGCTATCTACATAATCCGATGAACAAGATGGTCTTGCTCACAGAGGATCGAGAAGAAGCAGCAAAGAGTAAGATCCGTGACTATATCGATCGCTGGATACTTGAATACTCTGCTTTAATCTATAAATCGTACTCAAGATAAATTTTTACAAAATCTCAAAAAGATTGAAAAATCCTTTGTAAAACTTAAAAAAATCTTTATTTTCGCAACAGATTATTCATAATTAATAAAGGACAAATCAATGGCGAAAGCTTTAACAAAATCTCAGGTAATTGCAGCATTAGCTGAGAAAACTGAATTACCGAAAAAAACTGTAAAACTATTCTTTGATGAGTTGAATGAGCTCGCTTACCAAGAAGCTCCGAACACTTTTACTTTACCTGGTTTTGGAAAATTAGCTCTTGTTGATAGAAAAGCCCGTATGGGACGCAATCCTGCTACAGGTGAGTCTATTCAAATTCCCGCAAAGACAGTAGTAAAATTCAAAATAGCAAAAGCTTGCAAAGACGCAGTATTAGCTAAGAAACCATAATTTTTTTAGAGAGTCAGATTTTGTAGAAATCTGACTCTTCTCTTTTAATATAATTGTGGGATCAGTTATTGAAGTGATTTCATTATCCTTTTAGCACCTCTCCAGGTAGAATTATTAGAATATTGAATCACTCGAACATTCATTCCACATCAACAATTGAACTTGCGACAACATTTGCAATTGCACGTCTCATTGGAAGAACATCTCCTTTTCCGTCGGGATGTACACGATTAGTCAATATTATCAAATAAAGTCCTTCTTTAGGTGAGATGAGAATTGAAGTGCCGGTAAATCCCGTATGTCCATAGGAACCGATTTCAAAAATATCACCTCTTTGCCCCATGTATGCGGAATTCACATCCCAACCTAAACCTCTTCCTGCAAATTCGACTTTATTATAAATGCTCGTCATCAGCTCAACCGTTTTCGCTCCAAGTATTCTCGTTCCTTTATAACCTCCTTTATTCAGCATCATTTGTGCAAAGATTGAAAGGTCTTCAGCGGTCGAAAACAATCCGGCATTTCCGGATATCCCACCCTGCACAGCAGCAAGCGGATCGTGAACAAATCCACAGGTCATTTTACCATCGCGGTATTCTGTCGGAGCACATCTTGCCAGTAAATCTTTCCCGGGATTGAAAGTTGTGTTCTTCATTCCAAGCGGTTTGAAGATTTCTTTTTCTGAAAACTCTGCAACAGTTTGACCGGTTACTCTTTTTATTATTTCAGTGAGAGTGATAAATCCTAAGCAGCTATATTGAAATTTTGTACCGGGAGAGTTTAATTTTTTGAGATTCATAATCGTTTGAACTGTTCCTTCGGGTGAAGGTGAACCGTACTTCAATTTGATCGAATCGGCATTCGTATAATCTGGTAATCCGGAAGTATGAGTGAGCAGATGATAGATTTTCGCATGCTGCTCTTTATTGTTTTCATCTATATAAGCGACGAATTCAGGAATGTATTTCCTGACTTCATCTTCAAGACTGATCATTCCTCTTTCAACTAAGATCATGATTGAAGTAGCGGTTGCAACAGGTTTTGTAATTGAAGCAAGATCGAAGATAGTCTCAATTTTCATCGGTTTGATTTCTGGAACTAAAGATGAATTTCCGAATGCTTTCTGGTAGATTATTTTTCCTCTACGTCCGATCAAAACAACAGCGCCGGGAATTTTATTATCTGAAATATTTTTATTTACCACAGTATCAATATATTTCAGTCGATGTCGATCAAATGAAAAGTGCAACTCTTCGGGAATTCTGCTCAGCGGAATTTGAGCAAATGAAATCTTGACTAAAATTAGAATCGATAAGAACGTGAAAACTCTTTTCATCTTATACCTTTTTTGTTGAAATATAAACATTATAGGTGGAGATTTCTATAACAGGGTGAATTAAAAGAGTGAAGGTTGAATCGTTATCCATCTCCGTCCCGCCTGCCCCATCCGAATTAATGGGACGGGCAGGCAGCTGACGGATGACGGACAGTCTACCCTCTTCTGATGGGTTTTCAGTTTGAGTTTCGGGTTAGTTACAGTTACTATGGATTTAACAAAACAGGTTCTACCATTAATTGCCTGTCTACCGCCAGGTAGATGTGAAAGTTGTTATCTTTACGACATTATGACCGAAAACGAACTATCCTATATCATCAGAGGTGCAATTTTTAAGGTGTATAATGCTCTTGGACCGGGGTTACTTGAATCGGTTTATGTGGCAGCTCTTGTTTATGAATTAAAAAAAGCATGATTGATTGTGAGAACAGAAGTAACCTTACCAGTAATTTATGAAGAAGAAAAATTAGACCTTGGTTTCAGTCCCGCTTTTAGCGGGATAAGATCGTGTTAACGTATCTTAAATTATCAGGTAAAAAATTAGCGATACTTGTCCCAAGGGGATGCATTCGCATAAATTTCAATACGAATAACATAGCAAAAA
>JAHJVF010000534.1 GCA_018828505.1 Bacteroidota bacterium
TCGATTTTCTTTAAACAACTAAATCCAAATAACACGATGGATTCTCCAACAACTAATGAAGTTAAAGCTCTTATTAAACTAATTAAAGACCTGGAACCACTTTTTGTAGGCATTAGTGTTCGGTCCACCCTTTTTAAATTGGCTTCCAAAATAACAGAAGAAATAAAAAAGGAGGTTGATACTTTAGTAATATGGGGTGGAGTTCATCCTATAATTAGACCAATTCAAAGCATACAATTTACAGATATTGTTTGTATTGGTGAAGGTGAAAAGGCAGTCGTGGAATTGGCAACAAAATTATCAAGCGGAGAAAAAATAGATAACATCCGAAATTTATGGATTAAAAAGAATGATAAAATTATTAAAAATGATTTGCGTTCTTTGATTCAAAATCTTGACTTGTTGCCCTTTCCTGACTTTTCAAATAAAAATAAGTTCTTGGTGGAAAACGGTAATGTACTTAATTTGCCAGACTCAGAGAAAAAAACATCATACTGGCTCATGACGTCAAGGGGTTGTCCATTTAATTGCGCTTACTGCAGTAATAACATCTTGAGAATGACATATAAGGGCAAAGGAAAATATGTAAGGCGCAGGAGTGTTGAAGATGTTATTAAGGAGTTAGTTTATGCAAAAAGAAAATACAAGAATGTAAGCTACATAGCTTTTGAAGATGATGTATTTACATTTGACATCAATTGGATAAGAAAATTTTGTTGCCAATATAAAAAAACGGTTAACCTACCGTTTTTCTGCTATTGTCATCCAAGAATTACCACTGAAGAAATGATACGACTTTTGAAAGATGCGGGAGTCAAGGATATGACAATGGGAATACAAACAGGTTCGGAGAAAATCAGACATAAATATTTCAAAAGATACGACACTAATGAAGATATTATAAGGGTGGGACAAATATTGCGAAAATATAAAATCAATTGCGCTTATGATGTGATAATGGATAATCCTTTGGAAACAAGCAAAGACAAGAGGGAGACATTTAATCTTTTATTGAAATTGCCAAAGCCTTTTGAGTTGCACACACATACGCTGACACATTTTCCAGAGACAGAACTCACAAATCTTCTTTTAGAGAAGAAAATGATTTCAGAAAACGAAGTTGAAGATCAAAAACAAGAATCGTATAAGAGATGGACGCCGACTTTAGATTTGAGAAGAGATAATGATGACCTATTTTGGGACAACTTATACTATTTGGCTAAACAGAAATATGTGTCTCGAGAATTTGTTATTTGGCTAAGCCATAACAGTTTAATAAAAAAGCATTCTAAACGATTAACTTTGTTGTTAAGATTGATGAGCGCCAATATTTATACTATTAGGCGCGGTTCAAAAATAGATACGGTAAGATGGTACATCATCTCTAGTTTGCTAAAGATTCCTAAATATTTGTTTCAGCGCTTGCATGCAAAGATTCCCTCAAAAACTCCGCGGGTGTAGTCTTTCCAGAGTTTAAAATTTTTTTTGATGAGTAAAAATCCAAAGCAATACACGGGAAAGACGAAAATAAAATAATGGGTTAGGAAAAATAATAATTGAAAGGGGTGGGCATGCTTAAACTCAAACCAAAAAAGATTTCTGGTGTAGTAATAGACGGGTGATGTTTTTTTGATGGTTTGGCCCAGTTTGTGGTAAATGATTGAGCGGGGGACATAGAGGATAAGAAAGCCGGCTGTTTTTACCCTAAGACACCAATCGGCATCCTCGAATACGCAAAAGAATTTTTTATCTAAAAGACCGATTTTTTTGACCACGGCTGTTTTGATTAAAAGGCAGGCGCCGGTGACAAAATCAACGGCCAGGGGGCGGTTATTTTTTTGTTTGACCGGAGAAATTTTACCCAAGGATAGATTTATCATTGATCCGATTGATTGGATGACATTTTTTTTGTTCCGACTGAGGTAGTAATAGATTTTGGGACCCAGGATGCCGCTTTTTTGGTAATTTTGGGCGGTTTCAACTAAACGATTGAGGAAATTTTTTGTAACAA
>JAHJVF010000173.1 GCA_018828505.1 Bacteroidota bacterium
ATGTCCGATATTAAAATCTTTGCTTATTTGGAGAACAGAAAAAACTGTTAGTTAGTATGATGGTTTAAAGGTCTAAACTTTTGCTTAATTCACAACTTCAGTTTTCAGCAAAACTTTTTCGATAATGTCTTTCAGAGCATCTTTTGGTAATGCTCCTGCTGCCATTTGAGGTTGTTCATTCAACGGAATAAAAAGCAAAGAAGGAATGCTACGTATTCCAAATGCGCCCGCCAATTCTTGCTCTTCTTCAGTATTTACTTTGTAAATATTTATTTGTCCTTTATACTCTTCAGCAAGTTCTTCGAGAATCGGAGCGATAATCTTACAAGGTCCGCACCAATCGGCATAAAAATCTATTAGTGCAGGGATCTCTCCTTCGAATTTCCAATCTTTGTTTTGTTCGTAATTAAATACTTTTTGTAAAAATGTTTCTTTAGTTAAATGTTCTGGCATTTCAATCCTTTTGTTTTTTAAGTTCGCTTAATAAGATGCAAGTTAATTTGAAAGGTTTCAAAGGTTATCGAACAGGAGTTTACCCAAGATTTGATTATAGAATATCTTTAATGTATTTAAATACAAGGTGTTATAGTAATTAAAAATGAACAATGAATAATTTTTTAAGAGATGTTTTCTCGATACCCCCGACAAGAATTAATAAGAGCTTGTCGGGGACTCGAAAACCATAAAGGAGTTGAGGTTCTCGCCCGCCTGCCTCGTCAGTCTAGCCTGCCTCGTTGGTCTTAGTTAGGCGGGCAGGCTAAGTCCAGCGGGCAGGAGTAGTCCGTCATCCGTTAGCTAACGAAGACGGACATATCGAGAGAACTATATAAGAATTTTGGGTAAACTCTGGCACAAATTATTTGCAATTGTTAATTGTTCTCACTAAAATCTTATAAAATTCAACATATATTAAGGATAGAAAATGAAGCTGTATCTTCTATTAATTTGTTCAATATCTTCATTATGTTTATTGAGTTGTTCGGCAAGCCGGTTAGAAAAAAATCTTGCAGAAATTGCCGACGAAATTCACCTGAAAATTCTCTCGATTGATACTCACGTCGATACTCCTTTGCGGTTTGTTAATTCAAATTTCGACCTGAGCGTAAAACATAATTCACGGGAAGAGGGGAGTAAATTAGATTTCCCTCGAATGAAAGAAGGGGGGTTGGATGCAGTTTTCTTTGCAGCGTTTGTCGGACAAGGTCCAAGAACTCCCGAAGGAAATATGAAAGCAAAAGAATCAATACTAAGAACAATCGATTCGATCAAATCGAAACTTGTACAAAATAATTCGATTGCAGAATTAGCTCTCAATGCTGATGATGCATATCAAATAAAGAAGAAGGGAATGCGAGCCGTTTATATTGGTATGGAAAACGGTTACCCGGTTGGAAGTGATCTAACACTCATAAAAACATATTATGATTTAGGAGTTCGTTACATCACTCTCTGTCACACTAAGAATAATGATATCTGTGATTCATCGCTTGATCCGGATAGTGCTGAACATAAAGGATTAAGTGCATTCGGGAAAAAAGTTATTGCAGAAATGAATCGTGTCGGAATGATCATTGATATCTCCCACGTTTCTGATAAAGCTTTTTATGATGTGATAGAATTGACTAAAGTTCCAGTCATTGCTTCGCATTCATCTGTTCGCTCTTTATGTGATAATCCAAGAAATCTTACAGATGAAATGTTGAGGAAACTTGCAGAAAATGGGGGCGTGATTCAGATTTGCATTTTTACTGAATACTTGAAAACACCTGAGCTTAATCCAGCAAGGGATTCTGTATTTCAAATTTTCAGAGAGACGTATAGCAATTACGAGAACCTCTCTGATGAAGAAAGAGCGAAAGCTCGAGCTGAGAGAATTGAGTTAGATAAAAAATTTCAGAGGAAGCTCGCGACAGTTTCAGATGTAGTTGATCATATCGATCATGTTGTGAAAATTGCGGGGATCGATCACGTCGGAATTGGAACTGATTTCGACGGCGGTGGTGGAGTTGATGGTTGTTTCGATGTAAGCGAAATGAAAAACATAACAATCGAATTACTTCGGCGAGGATACTCAGAAAAGGAAATTGAAAAAATTTGGAGCGGTAATTTTATGCG
>JAHJVF010000174.1 GCA_018828505.1 Bacteroidota bacterium
CTCGATGTAGCAAATGCTTTTGATATTGTATTCTGGCCTGTTGCGCTCGACTTCAAATATCATCACGTTCGTGCAATGGAAGATAAGAGCATTGATATCTGTCTTTTCAATGGTTCTATAAGAAATTCGGAAAACGCTGAACTTGCTCATTTGCTAAGGGCAAAATCGAAAGTTTTGGTTGCATTCGGTTCTTGCGCTCACGAAGGATGCATTCCCGGTCTTGCCAACTTAAAATCAAAGCAGGAAATGCTTGACTGGGTCTATAAAGATTCTCCTTCAACTGTAAAGAGCAATGGTGGTATATTTCCACAAACACATACCAAAATGCCTGAAGGGGAGATCGAAATCCCTGAATTATGGGAAATAGTTAAAAGTTTAGATCAGGAAGTCGATGTCGAATATTACATTCCAGGTTGTCCGCCACAACCGACACAAATTTGGAATGTGATCGAATATATTTTAAGCGGCAAAGAACTTCCACCCGTTGGTTCTATTCTCGGTGCCGGTACAAAAACTTGCTGCGATGAATGTCCGCGTGAACGTAAAGAAAAGAAGCTTAAACAATTTTTCAGACCATATGAGATAATTCCAAACCCTGATGAATGTCTGCTCGATCAAGGATTAATTTGTATGGGACTAGCAACACGGGATGGTTGCGGTGCTTTGTGTCCAAAAGCAAATATTGCCTGCCGTGGATGTTACGGCGCTCCGCCAAATGTTCAAGATCAAGGGACCAAAATGATAAGTGCATTAAGCTCAGTGATAGACGCACACGAAACTGAAGAGATAGATAAGATACTCGATCAAATAGCCGATCCGATAGGAACGTTTTATAGATTTTCATTACCCAGTTCAATTTTAAGGAGAGTGCAAAAATGAAACAGATAAAGATTGACCCAATTACCCGATTGGAAGGACATGGCAAGATAGACATCTTTGTTAATGATGATGGAGAAGTTGCAAATACTTATTTCCAAATTCCTGAGCTGAGAGGCTTTGAAACGTTTTGTGTAGGCAGACCAGTTGAAGAAATGCCTCGAATAACTACGCGAATATGCGGCGTTTGTCCCGAAGCACATCACATGGCTTCCGCTAAAGCTTGCGATGCAGTTTTTAAGGTAACCCCCCCTCCAACCGGAAAAAAATTACGTGAATTGCTTTATAATGTTTTTTTTGCTGGCGATCATACAACTCACTTCTATGCACTTGGTGGACCGGATTTTGTAGTCGGTCCGGATGCACCTGCTGCTGAAAGAAACATTCTCGGAGTAATTGCCAAAGTCGGGCTTGAAGTAGGCGGAAAAGTAATTGAGATGAGAAAACGAACCCAGCAGGTAATAAAAACTCTCGGTGGTAAACAAACACATCAAGTTACTTCAATTCCGGGCGGAGTTACAAAAGGGATCACTGAGGAAGAACGAAAAGAGATCGAAGAGCATTGCAAGTGGTTCGTTGATTTTGGGAAATTTACTCTACAGATTTTCAACGACATTGTGCTAAAGAATAAAGGATACGTTGACCTAATCCTTTCTGATATGTTCACCAGCAAAACGTATTACATGGGTCTGGTCGATGAGAATAATAAAGTCAATTTCTACGATGGAAAAGTCAGAGTTGTCGATCCTGATGGAAAAGAATTCGTAAAATATTCGCCTAACGAATATTTGGACGTTGTGGCAGAACATGTCGAACCGTGGACATATTTGAAATTCCCATTTCTGAAAAAAGTTGGATGGAAAGGACTTGTCGATGGAAAAGAGAGTGGAATCTATTGCGCCACACCTTTGAGCAGGTTAAATGCATCGGATGGAATGCCGACTCCTGCCGCACAGGAAGAATATGAAAAAATGTATTCAACACTTGGCGGTAAACCAGTTCACGCAACTTTAGCCACACATTGGGCACGAGTTATTGAATTATTAAGTGCAGCAGAGATGGCATTGGATTTAGTTCGTGATCCGGAAATTACCGGAACGAATATCCGTACGATTCCAACCGAAACTCCATCAGAAGGAGTGGGAATTGTTGAAGCACCTCGCGGAACTTTAACTCATCACTACACAACCGATGAAAAAGGAATTCTGACAAAAGTTAATCTCATTGTTGGTACAACGAACAATTATGCCCCGATTTCTCTTTCAATAAATAAAGCTGCACGCGGTTTGATAACGAAAGGTGCAGAGATCACCGACGGACTACTAAACAAAATTGAAATGGCATTTCGTGCATACGATCCATGTTTTGGTTGCGCAACACATTCACTTCCAGGACAGATGCCAATGACAGTACGCATTTTTGATTCGAAAGGAAATTTGCTGAACGAAAGATCGCGTTTGTGAAAATTGCATTTGTCGGTATCGGGAATCCTCTCCTAACTGATGATGCAATAGGAATAATAGCAGCCGAAAGATTATGTGAAATGAATCATGGTACTTTCGGCTGCTCTCTTATTAAGCATTCGGATGATATGCTTTCTCTCCTCAATGAGCTTACGGAGTTCGACTTTGCTTTTATTGTAGATTCGTTCAGGCACGATGAGAGTGTCGGAGAGGTTTTTGAAATCAATCTCGATGAAGGTAAGCTCCCGCGATTTGTTTCGCCGCACACACTTTCATTTACTAATTCACTTTCGCTATACAAAGCTTCGAATTATAAACTCCCAAAAATAATCCTCTGCGGCATTTCAGTAAAAGATGCACTAACATTTAATGATAAACTCACTCAAGAAGTCGAGAACAAACTTCCTGAAATTATGGAATCGTTGAATAAATTTTTTCAAAAAAAATTACGAAGTGAAGGTTAATAATCAAAAGATCAGATTTTGTTGAAAGATTCCATCCGTCAGTTGACGGATTAAGCTTTTTGCAGCGTTCTACATGATTTTGCGTAACTTCAGTTATTTAACTATAATTCCTC
>JAHJVF010000175.1 GCA_018828505.1 Bacteroidota bacterium
CCACTTACAAAACCAGCTATAGCGCCAATTATTGCAACTAAGATTGTATTATCCATATAATTCTCAAAGCAATATAACGTCCGCCATAACCGGCAGTAAAAAGCGGGGAGACGAAGGCGCGACGCTTTTTGCTGTCTGTGTTGATGGCGTGGTTAGAGCTCATGTATTGGCAATCCCTCGGTAACCAAGCATTATTGGCAGTACAAGTGCCGCAAGTCGTTTTGTATCGTCAGTGGTGCCAGAATATCCAAAAGAAAACGATACGGTCACGATATCAGCGCGCTCAATGTAGAGTGACGCTTTCTCAAGAAACTCGAGAATCTCGTGGTCTTGCCAAAGATCGCCTTCTTCCCACTGATCCGATTTGTTGAATAGATCCAAACAGAGATCAAAAATAAGCGGGGACGACACATTTGCGGCTATAAGTTTTTCGATGCTGCTGTGCAAATGTTGCGTGCAATTGAACCGTGATAGCAGCGACTCATCAATACCAGGCTCAGTGTCGCCTTGCAAACAGTAGAAATGAAGACTGTTCAACAGCTCTCTAATCACCGCTGGCGCAATGAACGAGTCCTTTCTAATCCTACTGTTGGACCGAACAATGGCTTCGAGCTTATCCAAATCGCTTATCGTGAGCAATGAAGTTATTTCAGTCTCGCTTTCAAAGTCATTACATCCATCGTAGTGATAATCCGCGTGGATCAATGAATAGCGCGCATTCTTGTTAAGGCTGCTGGCCGATTTTTCCCAAGCGAGAAAAGCCCACCGATGATCGTCCATTACCCAGAACGCCGGATAAAGTTCAGCAATAAAGTTGGTGTCACGTCGGATGTGGGGTATCAAATCCACTGGCGTTTTCATTGATGAGCTCTAACTTTAAAGAATTTTATTCCGATAGATCGGAATGTTCCATCCCGCCTGCCTCAAAGCTATGAATGTGGCGGGCAGGCTGGAAATGAGAAAATGAGCCTGAGACTCATCATCTTCTAAAAAGCTTTTGATCTCAGTTTCTCCAATCTTAGATGGATGACGTTTGTTAAGGAATAGTATAAATCTCTTTATCCAATTTATGTAGCTCTCTTCAGTTTTGGGACCGTAGTGATTGGTACGCAGGTTTATTCTCACTTGCTCAATTAATCTCGACTTGCTTCTATTTATAGAAGGACTTAACAATTTACTGCCTTATTTAATTCTGTCGGCAATTTAATCTTGTTTATTCTAAATGTCAATAAATGGGCTCAAAAATTTTGTGATGGGGAATCTGAAATTTGATATTTGGTATTCGGCGGGTTAAAAACAAATAAAATTCTGCTCTCTGACTTCTTCTTTCAGGGATGTCTATTAGGTAAGGATTGTGGGCACAGTAAGGTTCCTCCAAAGGAGTCCCTCTGGGTGAATCAATGGCCTAAATTATTTCAATATTCAAAACAAAAAAATCTTAACCTAAAACGTCCGCTGTAATTTTTGATATTTGAAATTTGATCTAATTCTGTGGGCACAGTAGGATTTCTCCAAAAGAGTCCCTGCGGGAGAACCTACGACCAACATTATTTCACTTTCAAAACTCAAAATCGCAATTCAAAACACTTAATTTTGATTTTTGAATTTTGAATTTTGATTTAATTTTGTGGGCACAGTAGGGTTCCTCCAAAGGAGTCGAGAGTGTGTAAAAAGCTCTTTAATGCAAGTGAACTCATCCCCCTACCCCCTTCTCTTACAAAGAGAAGGGGCGATTTCGTTCGATTTTCAAAATCCCTCTCTTTTTAAGAGAGGGATTTAGGGTGAGTTATTTGTTAGCAAAATACTTTTTACACAGTCTTAGTCCCTTCAGGAGAACCTACGTTTCACATTATTTCAATTTCAAAACTTAAAATCGCAATTCAAAAACACTTGATTTTGATTTTTGATTTTTAACTTTTAATATAATTCTGTGGGCACAGTAGGGTTCCTCCGAAGGAGTTCCTTTGGAAGAACCTACGACCTCACGCGTGTGAAGCGTGCGCTCTAGACCAACTGAGTCCCGACTTCACCATATGTCAAGATTAGTAGTCGGGACGCCCCCGACAAGTCGGGGCAGGCCCTTTTCAAATTCATATTAAAGACATAAGAACTTTGTATCGTGGGCACAGTAGGGTTCGAACCTACGACCTCACGCGTGTGAAGCGTGCGCTCTAGACCAACTGAGCTATGTGCCCGAAGACATTTCAAACTGCAAATTGTAAAATGCAAAATTTTATGAACTAATTTACATTTTTTGTTCCTGAAAAAAAATCTATCCCTTTGGAAATTTCATATATTTGACGAAAGTGATTTTGTAAAATAATTGAAACATTCAGAAATGGGGATACGTTAAATCAGCCATATTACCTTGCTAAAACTTTAATCAATAAGTAAATTTGAACTCAAAAAATTAAGGAAGCTTATGAATACGATTAAAATGGTCTTTTTAATGACCTTAATGATGATGCTGTTTCTCACCGTTGGCTTTTTACTAGGCGGAAGAGAAGGATTGATGATTGCATTTGTCATTTCGCTGGCTATGAATTTTATTTCTTATTGGTTTTCGGATAAAATTGTATTGAAAATGTACAGAGCCAAAGAAATTTCTGAAAAGGAAGCTCCAAAACTATTTCGATTGGTACAACGTTTAACACAGAATAATAATATGCCTATGCCAAGAGTTTATGTAATGGAAAATCCGACTCCCAACGCCTTTGCAACCGGAAGAAATCCACAGAACGCTGCCGTTGCAGTAACCACAGGGATTTTACAAATCTTGAATGATGATGAACTTGAAGGAGTACTAGCTCACGAATTAGCTCACGTTCGACATCGTGATATATTGATAGGGACAGTCGTTGCAACTCTCGTCGGAACAATTACTTTCATTGCGAGAATGGCAGGCTGGACGATGATGTTTTCAGGTGGAAATAGAGATAGAAGAGGTGGCGGCGATGTAATTACTTCTCTCGTACTAATGATAGTTGCTCCAATTGCTGCAATGTTGATTCAAATGGCAATCAGTCGATCGAGAGAATTTTATGCTGATGAAGGCGGTGCTCGAATTTCCGGAAAACCATTGTCCCTTGCATCCGCACTTGGCAAGTTGGAACAAGCAGCTCAGCTTCGTCCGATGGCACATGCGGGTCCATCATCGGCACATTTGTTTATTGTAAATCCACTGAGAGGGAGTTCTGTCTTTAAATTATTTTCAACTCATCCGCCGATTGAAGATAGAATTCAAAGATTGAAGCTGATCGCACAAGGAAGGCGCTAATTTTGAATTATTCAAAATTGACCAGAATTTTTCATTTAGCCGAATGCAGGAAGCTTATTGGTGTCTTTCTATTTATCACCTATACTTTAGGTTATTCACAATTAGAAAAGAGTAATGCTGCTATAATAAATGAATTACTTTCAAGATCGTTCGCACCTATTTCAGAAATTTCATTTGAAGGTTCGAATTCAGTCAGCATCGATGTTGAAGAAAATGATTATCGAAAAATTGCCGAAACAAATTTAATTCAACTGTTGACCAAAAAGAATTTAACTACTACGCTTGGGAATCATTTTAGAGAATATTTTGTCAAAGCCACAGTCAATACGATAGAGATTTCCTATCCGTACATCGTTGCTTCTCCTCTATTTGGAGATAAATCGTTTGAAAGAGAAATCAGAGTAAATGGAAATTACTTTCTTAAAAAAGATTCATTAATTTTGTTATCAAAAGAATTTGATGAAACGATTAAGGATACAATTTCTTCTTCCCAGCTGGATCGAATCGAATCAACTGAATATACTTTTTTAAAAGCCGAATTACCGGAAGAAAACTTTTTCAGAACATTGGTCGAACCGGTTTCAATTGCGGTTGTATCTGCTGCTGTCATTTATTTGTTCTTTTCCGTAAGGAGCAAATAGTTAGTTTTTATGTTAAATAAATTATAATTTTGTTCAATGAAAATCATCCAATTATTATTAATTATTATCATTTCCGGAATTTATTTTTCATGTTCATCGGGAACTGAAACTGTTGGTCTATCCCCTGAAGAACGATTTGCTTTAGCCAAAGCAGAGTTTGAAGATGAAGACTATGAGGAAGCACTTAATGAACTTCAGGCAATAATTTTACAATTTTCGGGAACTGCTATAATCGACGATGCCCAGTACTATCTCGGCTTGTGTCATTACAAAAGAGGTGAATTTATCCGGGCGGCTTTCGAATTCAGTAAATTAATAAGAGATTATCCTACGAGTGAATATGTTAAGGAGGCTCAGTATATGCTCGCGGAGTCCTATTTGGAACTATCGCCGCATTATTCTCTCGATCAAAGATTTTCTCGAAAAGCCATTGAAGAATATCAAGCTTTCATTGATTTTTTTCCTACCGATCAGAGAGTACCGGAAGTTGAAAAAAGGATCGCTCTGCTCAATGACAAACTTGCTGAGAAGATATTTACTTCAGCTGTTCAATATAGAAAGCTCAACAACGTTAGAAGTGCCATAATATATTTCGATTTATTATTAGAAAAATATCCTGACAGTAAATTTGCAGATGTGTCTTCATACAACAAGATCACTCTTTTAGTAGAGAAATCTCAGCATGAAGAAGCTTTGAAAGAGGCAAATAAATTTATCCAAAAATATTCTAATAGTCCATATTTAAAAGACGTTCAGTCAATTGTTGGAAATTTAAACAAAAAAGTAACTGAAAAGTAGGTCACGATAACAGTGAACGAACAGAAAACCAGACCGCTAAAAAATGTAGACGATTCGGAAACAACAATGACCGAATTAGTCTTACCAAATGACACGAATCAGCTTGGTAATCTGCTCGGTGGAAGGTTAATGCATTGGTTGGATATTTGTGCAGCAACTGCTGCAGCAAGACACTCAAATCACGTTTGTGTAACGGCATCTGTTGATAAAATTGATTTTCATAATCCTGTTCGACTCGGTGAAGTAGTAATTTTGAAAGCTTCGGTAAATCGGGTTTTCAATTCATCTATGGAAGTCGGTGTAAAAGTATTTGCAGAAAATACAAAAAGCGGAAAGATCACTCATACTAATTCAGCATATTTAACTTTTGTCAGTGTTGATGATACCGGAAAGCCATGTTTATCTCCTCTTGTGAATCCAACCACACCGGAGCAAAAAAGAAGATACGAAGATGCTCTCATTAGAAGGAATAAGAGACTTCAGCAAGATAAGATTGGGAAGTAAGTCCTCTCTAAATCTAATCTCAGTATTTAAATTATTTCTACTTGTTGAATTAATTTCGTGCAAGACGTTACTTTACTCGCAAGTTGAGTTAAATGGTTTTGGGCGTTATCTCCAAATAGAAAAAACAAACGGGCTTTACAGTATGATCTCATCCGATCTTGATAAAGATGGTTTTGTTGATATTGCCGGCTTAGATAGCACGGGCAGATATCTGCTCGTATATTTTGGAAAAGGTCCAAATCAATTTCAAAGTCTTTCCCGTTTTTGGCTGCTGAATAAATCGGACAGAATTTATGCCGTTGATCTCTACAATAAATTTATATCTAATCTTGTAAGCTTGAATAAGCTTTCAGGAAAAATTGAGATTTACACTTTTAGTAAAAGAAAACTGAGGCGGAATCTTGATATATCTGTTGGATATTATCCCGACAATTTGATCTTCGAGGATTTTAATGCTTCAGGAATTAAGGAAGTTCTTTGCTACGGAAAAAACTTTAACGGGATAACTTTAATATCGCTTCATAATAATGACGTCACTATCCGAAAAATAGATCCCACCAATACTTATTCAAGTGTTACACCTATTTATCTTAATTCTGATGAGTTCATTGATATTGCAGGTATCAGTTTTAAAGGACAAGAGTTAAATATTTTATTAAATCGGAATCTCAGATTTTCTAAATCAACGGTGAAAAGATTTAATGATCGAGTTTCTCATTTAGCAAATTCTGATTTCAACGAGGATCGATTCCAGGATTTGTGCTTGATTTTCAACGCGACAAATGAAATGACGATTCTTTACGGGAATGGATTAGGTGGCTTCGTTTCAACAAGCATCTCTCCATTAAGGTACAATGTAAGCGAAATTATAATTCAGGATTTTACCAAAGACAATCTTCCCGACATTTTATTTGTGGATTACAATTCGAAAAATATATTTATAAAAACTCTTAAAGAGGATCACAGCTGGAATCATTCAATACCGGTCTCGAAATTTGATATTCTGATTTCATTCTGTCTATATCGCACAAGATCGCAAATAGGCATTCTTTTTTCGCGGGCATTTGAGCGTAATATCTTTTTAATTATAAATTCAAGCTTAACGCTTGATAAAAATATTTTTAGTCTTTCTTCAAACCCTATTTCACTTGAGGTGTTTAGGCAAACGGGCGATGTTTTAAATGAAATTTGCTGGATAGACAACTTTGACAATCACTTCAATATTCTTAAAAGGAATGAATTCAATACTCCTGAGAGAATCTTCAGATTTAAATTGCTGAAAAAATTCGATTCATATGTAATTCACAAAGCTTCTAAGAATAATATTGATGTGGTCTTTTTTAATGAGGGATTTAATTATTTCGACTATGTTTCATTTAATTTAATAGACCAGACTTTTTCAAGAAAAACTATTACTATTCACGGTGCTATCAATATACTGTCATTTACTCCTTCTGATCACACTACTCCCAATGTTATTGCTGTGAATAAAAAAGAGAATTCGTACTTTGTTACAATTGTAAATCCTTTTAAAATAAATCCAATAATTGTCGATGAGCCATTAGTAAGTTCCTATGCTGCGGATTTTTCTTTTTCTTTTGACGATCGAACTCTATTCTATCTGGAGCCGCAGGGGTCCGATTCTGTTTTAGAATTAAAAAGCAAGAAGTTCAATTTAACTTTCAATCGTTTCGATCAAAAAAATCATATCCTGTTTAAGAAACCAAAAGGGTATCAGATAATACTTTCGGCTATTGATGTAAGCAGTGATGGCAATAATGATTTATTTTATTTTTTAAGTTCAGGGAAAGATGGTTATTTAACGGCTTCGTTTTATAATGGCAATGGATATTCGTTTGATGCTAAAGAACCTGAAATTCTTTTAAGCAGCAAAAAGAATTTAAAAGTTATTTCGAATGAGTACAGCAAGACTAAAGAAGTCTATATTTACAACGATAATTCTCATTCTGTTGAATCTTTGCTATCTTTGAAAAAACGAAAAAGAGTCTTGTCGAAGAAAATAAAAGAAGATACTCGTATAAAGGAATTCACAATCAATCTCCTTCCGAGAGAAAGACGTGAATTGATCTATCTGAAAAATAATACTCCATATATTTATCTGGAGAGTTTTTGAGAAACAAGTTTCGCTTGATTTTCATCGGTGTGGTAAGTTTTATTGTTCTGAACTTTTCAGATTCTCAAGCTCAAGATAAATCAAGTTCTTTTTCTCATCAAAGAGCAGATTCCCTCTATCACCAATTCGTTAATATTAAATCAAGAGTCCCTTTGCCTGCGGGACATATTATCTCAGATAAAAAATGCGGCTTCGACCTAATCAACACTGTTAAAACGAATTTGGCTCAATTCAATTCATCACAACAGCTAGTATTAAATAACCTTTTATTGCGTCCAAGAACACAAGTTTCAGTAGTAACACCATCCGGAAAATTCAGATTGCATTATGATACTATCGGCGTTCATTCCATTAAATATTCTATTCCCGAATTAATTAAAGCGATTGACTCCTCATATGAATATGAAGTTAATTATCTGAAATTTCCGCCGCCACCGGGAGATAATGGTGCTGGGGGTGATAACTTATATGACATTTATGTCCAAGATCTATATCCGCTTTATGGCTACACTGAGCTCGAGACTCCCTTAGGTTCAGAAAAGTATTCAAGTTATATAGTTATCGACAATAATTTTCAAGAAAGTGATTATTACACAAAAGGGATCGATGCAGCACGAGTAACCGCCGCACACGAGCTTCACCACGCAATTCAGCTTGGTAATTATATTTATCGTGCTTCAGATACTTATTTTTATGAACTCACTTCAACCTCGATGGAGGAGTTTGTTTACGATTCTATTAACGATTATTACGGTTACATTCCAACATTTTTCAGCAATGTTTCGAAAGTATTTTCGAATTACAACGGTTACTCACAGGCAATTTGGAATATTTTCTTGCAGAAGGAATTCGGCAATTCAATCTTTGTTAAGCAATGGGAGTATATGAAATCATACCCTGCACTTCTCTCGATAAAGAAATCGATTGAAGATGCCGATTCAACTTTCCGAAATGAATTTTCAAAATTCTATTTGTACAACTATTTTACAAAGCATCGTGCAAATCCTGAAAAATATTATGAAGAAGGTGCAAACTATCCCCTTGTCAGAATTAATTACACAACTGATTTTCGTCCTCCATTAAAGGTGATCACCGGTTCATCGCAACCGTGTGCTGCACAATATTTTCAAGTTGTAGATTCTCTCTCTCAAGTTGGTGGTAAAAAGGATACTATTACATTAATAATTGTGAATACAAATGTTGACTCGGCTTTAGCTTGGTCTACGTCACCTAAAACATCGAGCTTCACTTACAGGATCACAAACTCAACTGATGACCCTTCTTACAAAAAAATATCGACATCCTTATTTGGAAAACTTGAAGTATCAGACCTGCAGAATTGGAAAGATCACACCGTCATAAACGATTCTTCCACAAGCATTCTGGGAAAAGCATTTTACAACTCAATGGCATTTCCAATGCCCTTCTATTATTCAAAGCATCAGTATGTAAAAATTCTGTCACCGATTGAGTCTGGATCCGAAGCTCAATTAAATATTTACAGTTCTGGAATGGAATTAGTTTTTTTTGCAGATAAAAAACAAGTTCAATCATTTGAAGATAAATTGGTCTTTTACTGGAATGGCTTGGATTCAAACAATTCGCAACTTTCAACCGGAATATATTTTTACGTAATTTCTGATGATTCAAATACAGTTACCGGAAAAATCGTGATCATTAATGACTAAGATCAGTATTGAAGTAAATAAATTAAAAAAAGTTTTCGGAAGGAGATTAATCTTCAAAGAAGTTGATTTTTCTTTGTCTGAATCTCAGAGTTTAATCATAACCGGTAAAAATGGTTCAGGAAAATCAACTCTTGTTAAAATTTTAGCGGGTGTGCTGTCAAATACGTCAGGTTCAGTTAGAATAAAGATCGACGATAAAGAGATAGACAATGAAAAATATTTTGAGATAATCGGATTAGTTTCCCCATATCTGGTTCTATATGATGAGTTCAGTGCATATGAGAATCTCGAACTTTTCGCGAGGATTCGTGGAGTCGATGTTCATAAGGAAAAAATAGAATCAATTCTGAACGATGTCGGACTTCTCGATAGAAAGAGAGACCTCTATCGTACTTTTTCGTCAGGGATGAAACAAAGAATGAAATACGCATCTGCCATTTTGCACGAACCAAGTATTTTGTTCATCGATGAGCCCACATCAAATCTTGATCGACCCGGAAAAGAATATGTTCAAAATCTTGTTGATCGATTTCGTAAAGATCGAATTCTAATTATTGCAACCAATGAGAATGAAGATTTTCGCTTTGGTGATCAAATAATGAATTTAGATGAATATAAATGAATTTTGGTAACTACTCAGCACTGATGATTTTTTGCCACTAAGGCACAAAGGCACTAAGATGCGCAAAGAACTTATTAGTAAAACTTAGTGAAACTTTGTGTTTTCGTGTCTTTTCCCGTAAGGGATGCCTTCGGCAGTGGCATATTTTGAATTACAATTTATGTGGCTGCTGAGTAGTTACGTTCAATTAACTATTTATGAAAAAAGTTTTCTACATATTTTACAAAGATTTTTCTTCCGAGCTGAGGACTCGCTACGCGCTGAATGCATTGATAATGTTCATCATTGTAGCAATCAGTATTATCCTCTTTTCTATCGGAAATGAAAAAGCGCCGGAAAATATTTTCGCCGGAATGTTTTGGGTTGTGGTCTTCTTTTCAGCAATGTCAGGACTTTCACGAACATTTGTTTCAGAAGAGGAAAGAGGAACAACATTAATACTTTCACTGATCGCACATCCTACTTCAATTCTTCTGGGCAAACTTCTATTTAATCTGGTTTTAATTTTTTTCATTAACACAATAATCGCGATACTCTATTATACTTTATTCAGCGATTTTGTCATTCGGAATTTCGAAATGTTTCTTTACGCTTTTGTTTTGGGAAATATCGGTATAGCTGCATCATCCACAATTATCGCAGCGATCATTTCCAAAGCAAATGCAAAAGGGACTCTCTACCCTGTTCTATCTTTTCCCGTTCTTCTGCCATTAATTTTAATGCTGATAGAGCTGACAAAATTTTCAGTTGAAGGTAAACCTGTTTCTGATGCCTCCGCTGAATTTCTAGTCCTGATTTCATATGACGTAATAATGATAACAGCATCGATAATGGTGTTTGATATTATCTGGAGAGATTAACATTAGGATTGCGACTTCAAACCAAAAGGATTACTTTTGTCGGAAAAAAAATGAAAAATAACTGGTGGAAATTTACAATTTTTATATTAATCGCTCTTGTTATGATTGCAGGTATTTCACCACGGATTGTTGATTACCCAACATCGATATGGGAATTTCCTCTAATTCCCGGCCTCGAAGACAAAGCAAAAATAATTTTCTTTCATGTTCCAACTGCATGGCTGACTGTTTTAGCTTATTTAATGGCAATGTTTTATGGCATTAGATATCTGCGGAAAAAAGAACTGTATGACGATATTAAATCTGTTTCAGCCGCAGCATTGGGTTTGGTGTTTTGTTTATTAGCAACGATCACCGGATCAGTTTGGGCAAAATTCAATTGGGGATCATTTTGGCATTGGGACCCGCGAGAAACAAGCATATTCATTCTTCTTCTTATTTATGGTGCATACTTCGCTTTGCGTTCAGCACTTGATAATGAAGAAAAACGTGCACGTCTTTCAGCGATTTATTCGATAATCGCATTTTTAACAACACCGTTTTTCATTTTCATTATGCCGAGAATTATGATTGGACTACATCCCGGTTCTCTTGAAATTGATGCTGCTTCGGGTCAAGTCATGGCAAGTGCAAATCCGGTTGTGGAGTTTAAGATGGCACCAAATATGAGAATTGTATTTTTCACATCACTCTTTGCCTTCACTATTCTCTTCTATTGGATGTGGAATCTCTCGCACAGAATTTTGAAATTAGAATTCAACTCACAAAAAGAAATTAATTAGGAGTTAAATTGGACGGAATCTATAATTTTCTAAGCGATAACTCTCTCTACATAGTATTAGTTATTGTATTGATAGTATGGATTGGTATTTTTTCATTTATATATAAATTGGATAAAAAAGTTACAAAACTTGAACAAGGAGATCAAAATTTATGAAAGCAAGATATTATT
Organism: Bacteroidota bacterium; assembly: GCA_018828505.1. Taxonomy (GTDB): domain Bacteria; phylum Bacteroidota; class Ignavibacteria; order Ch128b; family Ch128b; genus JAHJVF01. The sequence goes on from JAHJVF010000175.1 coordinate 11,477, forward strand.
TGGGAGGTATAGTAATCGTTATCTTTTTAGGATTACTGGTGTATAATTTCACTCAAACTGACATCGAGTATGAAAGCAATTTTTCAACACTTATGCAGGACGGCAAAACTTGTAAAGCTACAGGCACATGGATAAGAGATAAAGCCTTTGAAGAAAATAGAGCAGACAAGACTTTTTCGTTCTTCATTCGTGATGCTCACAATAATGAAATGAAAGTAGTTTATAAAGGAATTAAACCCAATAATTTTGAAGTTGCAACGAGCGTCGTTGTAACCGGTAAATTTGAAAATGGCTATTTCAACGCCACCGATGTTTTGACCAAATGCCCTTCAAAGTATGAAGGACAACCCACCACGGTGGGCAAACCAGCAGTATATAATTTTTAGGAGATAAATAATGTTTGGAAATATACTTACAACGCTCGGTTTTTTATCAGCGTTAGTCGCATCATTGATGTATTTTTTCTATTTCAGAGGAGCAAAGAACACATTAGGAATCGCAAGAATTTCTTTTCATTTGATGGCTACCTCTACGATATTAGCTAGTGCATTTTTACTTTACTTAATTGTTACTCATCAGTTTCAATACAAATACGTTTATAGCTACAGTGATACATCTCTTCCATTAGGGCTGCTGATGTCAACTTTCTATGCAGGTCAAGAAGGAAGTCTTCTTCTCTGGGCACTCTTCACAGCTATAATTGGAATTTTTCTTCAACAATACACCTCGAAGCGTGATGATTTAGAACCGCGAGTGATGTCAATTTTTTGTCTGGTCCAGACTTTTCTATTACTGATGATCACACCGATGGTTAAAAATCCCTTTGCTCTGATTTGGTCGGAAGCAATTTTTGCAGACGCTCGCACAATAGGCTCACAATTTTTTAATTTACCATTCCTACAGAATTACTTTTTCAGTGATAATTCAACCGGACAACAGTTTGTGAAAATTGATGCGCCTCTTATTGGACTTCTCCAAGCAAATGGAATTGCAATAAAAGAATTTATCATAAATGGCAAAGGATTAAATCCACTGCTTCAAAATTTCTGGATGCAAATTCATCCACCGATTTTGTTCGTGGGATTTGCCGCCATGTCCGTACCCTTTGCATTTGCCTTTGCAGCATTAATGAAAAACGAATATGTGACTTGGGTGAAGCAGTCATTTCCATGGCTTCTTTTTGGTGCTATGATTTTGGGACTGGGAATAATGCTCGGCGGATATTGGGCTTATGGAGTTCTTGGCTGGGGAGGATATTGGGCATGGGACCCTGTTGAAAATTCATCTCTCATTCCATGGATAATTGGAGTTGCAGCAATACACACAATGTTAGTACAAAAGAAAAGTTCAGCTTCCGGAGGAGTTGGCGGATTTGCAAAAACTAATCTTGTCCTAAGTATACTTGCATTCATATTAGTTCTTTACAGCACGTTTCTTACAAGAAGCGGAGTATTAGGTGATGCATCCGTTCATAGTTTTGTTGATCCTGGATATTTTGCTTATTTGTTATTATTAATTTTTATGGGAACGTTCATTCTGCTCGGCGGCGGTTTATTGATCTATAGATGGAATTATTTGAAAGTGCAAACTAAACCTTACGAAAATCTGTTATCGCGTGAAATGGCTCTATTTATTGGTGCCGTTACTCTCGGAGCTATAGCCGCGGTCACATTTGTTGGAACTTCGGCACCAATTATTGGAAGGTCTGTTCATATTAGCTTTTATAATGAGATGAATCTTCCTCTGGCTATTTTAATAGGGTTACTTAGCGGATTTAGTTTGATCTTAAAATGGCAAGAAACCGAAGGGGAAGATAATATATTTAAGAAATCAATTCTCTCAATTGTTGCTTCAGTAATTACCACTATCGTCCTCGTGGTTTTCGGTGTACACGACCTTATGATGATCATTTTTGCATTTGCTTCCGCATTTGCATTTTTCGTAAATGCTGAAATTGCATATAAAGTATTTAGAGGAAATTTTCAAAAAGCCGGTGGATATATTTCCCATATGGGAATTGCCCTCTTTTTCCTTGGAGTGATTGCTTCAGCTAAATACGATACAAGTGTTGATGTTGATCTTATAAAAAATCAACCCATGGAAGCCCTCGGGTATAAAATGACTTTTACAGGATATCAACCAACCGAGGATGGTAAATTTTCTTTCAACATTGATCTTGAAAAGGATGGGAAAAAATATCAAGTCAATCCAGTAATGTTTTATAGTGATTTTAATCAAGGATTGATGAGAAATCCTGACATTTTACAAAAATGGACGCGGGATTTTTATGTCTCTCCCATTTCCTATGAAGATGGTTCGCAAAGTGATCAGGGGAATTCAAAAACCTTTGAGATGTCACGAGGTGAAAGCATAAAATTTGGTGAAGCAGAAATCCTTTTTGTTGATTACGATTTCGACGAATCCGCACGAAGCAACATGATGACCGGCGGCGAAGTTTCAATCGGTGCCAAACTCGAAGTGAAGCATTACGGAAAAGTTTATAAGGTCACTCCGAAGTTCATTACCAAAGAGGCAGAACGTGAAGATATTCCAGTTGATATTAAGGATGCTGACCTCACCATTAGATTTGCTTCGCTCAGTGCGGATCAGGGAAAAGCTACAATAATTGTATCCCCCTATACAGTTGAAAAGTTTCCAACACCCCTAAAGCAAGAAATTCTCGCTGTTACTGCGAGTGTTAAACCTTTTATAAATTTAGTCTGGGGTGGAACCATAATTCTTACGATTGGATTTATAATTGCTATTGTGAGAAGAAGCAAAGAATCGAAAAACTGAACGAAACTCAGTAATTATAAACCCGACTTTTATTCTCGAATTGTATTGAGATGAGTCGGGTTTTTATAATAAAGAAAATTGTCATTTGGAATAAAAAATGCTACTTCATGTTATAGAAGCAAAATATATTCGAGATTATATTATTTGGCTAAGGTTCAACGATGGTGCTGAAGGAGATATTAACTTAAAGGACCATCTCTATGGTGAAGTTTTTGAACCTCTTAGAGATTTAAATTTGTTCAAATCATTTCGAGTAGATCCAGATATTCAAACTATTGTTTGGGATAACGGTGCCGATTTAGCACCTGAATTCCTCTATGAAAATATGAATGTTTTAGCCTGACGAATTCACTTGTTAATTAGATGCTGAAGTTACGCAAAACCAAGTAAATGACAAGAATGATGCTACAACAACAAAATTTTTCATGGTTTTCTC
>JAHJVF010000176.1 GCA_018828505.1 Bacteroidota bacterium
CGAGCAATTGATTTTGCCAAAGAGGTTTTACCAACTCCAGGAGGTCCTGAAAAACAAAGAATTTGACCTTTCATTTCTTTTACTAAGTTAAGTACTGCAATATGTTCTAAAATTCTTTGCTTTGGTTTTTCAAGTCCGAAATGATCTTCTTCAAGAATTTTTTCGACGTGTATTAGATTTAAGTTGTCCTTGGTTTTTTTACTCCAAGGAAGATCGGTCAGCCAATCGAGATAGTTTCTAAGTACTGTCGATTCAGGCGACATGGGCGGTGTTTTTTTCAGTTTGTTCAATTCTTCGATCGCTTTTTCTTCCACCTCTTTAGGCATTTTTACCTTTTTGATCTTTTCACGGATCTTTTGAATCTCTGGTGAAGATTCCTCTTCTTCACCAAGCTCGCCCTGAAGAATCCGGATTTGTTCCTGGATTAAGAATTTTCTCTGTGTCTTATGGATATTTTCCTGGACTTTAAGATCAATTTCTTTCTCGATCTTCAGTACATCTATTTCAGATTTAAGAATTTTGATTAATTCATAGAATTTATCTTTCAATGTGTATTGTTGAAGAATGGACTGCTTTACTTCAACACTTTGAATTACATTTGCTGCAGCATAGAAAAGTTTTCTGATTGGATCGGAAATATTTTCATACGCAGTAAGCGTTTCACTTGGAATATTCCGATTAAGCTTAACATACTCGGTAAAAAGATTTGAAAGATGACGTACTAAAGCTTCATGTTCAACATTCTCTTCAATCTCATGAGAAATAATTTCAATCTCAGCTTCGAGATAATTAGGATTTTGATGAAATGACTTTACAAACCCATGGGCGACACCATCAACCAGAATCTTCATTAACCCATTTGGGAGTCTAAGAATCTGAACGATTTTTGCGATCGTACCTTCGTTAAACAGATCATCGGGCTTTGGATCATCGATCTGCGACTTCTTTTGTGCTACAAGCAAAATATATTTGTCAGATTCTGTTGCAGTGGTAGCCGCACGAATTGATTGCTCTCTTCCAACTAAAACGGGGAAGATCATATATGGGTATATTACAACGTCTCTAAGCGGAAGTACAGGTAGTCGATTGGGGAAGTTATAGATTTCGGCGAAAGATTTTTCCTCTTCATTATTCATAATATTACTTAAAATTAGTTCTCCTCATTAGTCATATTTGTAATACAAATGTACAAAAAAAACAAGCTTCAATTCATTGCAATTATTTGGTGCTAATATAATGAAAGTGGTTTAAGTCGATTTTACATTATCACAAGAATCTTAGTCACAAGAGATTTTATGTCCTATTCCTGCTCAAATCAGGTTTTTTTGTGATTTTTCTGAAAATTGTTTCTAACCTATTATTCATTTAACTTTGAAAAAAATAGTAGAAAGGACTTGATGAAATTCGTTGAAACTGCTGAAAAAGCAGCACGTGAAGCTGGTAAAGTGATTTTAGCAGGCATCGGTAAGGTTAAAGATGTTTCATTCAAAACTTTGCCCTCAAATCTTGTGACAGAAGTAGATAAAAAATCTGAAGAAATAATTATCGATATTTTATTAAAAGATTTTCCGGATTTTGATGTGCTTGCAGAGGAAAGTGGCTCATCTTCAACAAAAAATTCTGAATTCATGTGGGTAATTGATCCGCTCGATGGGACTACTAATTTTACTCACTCACTTCCGATTTTTTCAGTTTCAATCGGACTCGTAAAGGGAAACGATGTAATTGCAGGAGTAGTTTACGACCCTACTCGGGATCATTTGTTTCATGCAGAGCTTGGAAAAGGTGCATATCTCAACAACAAAAAACTTCATGTATCAAAAGTCAAAGATATCAAAAAAGCTTTACTCGTTACCGGTTTTCCATATAACGTTGAACAGAATCCCGATCATTGTTTTGAGCGATTCATAAAAATGACGAGTGAAAGTCGTGCAGTGCGCCGGCTTGGTTCAGCAGCAATTGACTTTGCCTATGTTGCAGCCGGAATTTTTGACGGATTTTGGGAAGTAAAACTTAATCCTTGGGACATCGCTGCCGGTTACCTGCTTGTGAAAGAAGCCGGTGGAAAGATAACGAATTTCGCAGGCGAAGAGAGCGATATTTACAATAAACAAGTTCTTGCCTCTAACGGATTCATTCATAATAAAATGGTGGAACTTCTCGCCGAAGCTGAGCATATCAAAATTACTTTATGATTGATTTTCTTTATTCGATTGACGTTTCCATTTTTTACTTTATTAATGGAGCGCTTGCAAATCCATTATTTGATAAGTTAATGCCATTCATTACTGAAGTAAAAAATTGGTATTTGGTTTATGTTTTGTTGTGGTTTATTATTCTCTTAAAAGGGGGAAAATATCGGATTGCAATGGCTGTTGCGATGATCCTATTGATCACAATAACAGATCAAGTAAGCAGTTCGCTTCTCAAAAATATAATTGAACGAGTAAGACCATGTAATGCTTTACCTGATGTTCATTTGCTCGCTGGATGTACCGGTTCATTTTCATTTCCATCTTCTCATGCGGTGAACAACTTTGCGGCTGCAATGTTTTTTGGATATTTCTATAAACATTTGAAATGGATTTTATTTTCGGTGGCTGCGATTGTTGCTTTATCCCGAATTTTCGTTGGAGTTCATTATCCCTCGGACGTTATTGGCGGTGCTTTGATTGGTGTAGTACTGGGTTTTACTTTAGCCAAATTGTATTCATTTTTGTTAGTAAGAGTTTACAAATGATGAGAGTAAGAAGTTAATAATGCCACAAAGTCACAAACCTGCCCGCCACGTAAATTATACTTTGACAGGCGGGGATACAAAGAATCACGAAGCACAATTCCGAAAATTATCAATAAAGGAAGAGGATGTTGGTAAGAAAGTAATCGATTCAGCGTTTACCGTACATAAAGTTTTGGGTCCTGGTTTGTTAGAAAAAATATATGAAATTTGTTTTTGTCATGAATTGAACAAAAGAGGGTTAGAAGTGAAAAAACAGGTTGATATTCCAATTGTTTATGACGGGATTAAATTTGAGGAAGGTTTAAGTCTGGATGTTCTCGTTGAGGATTTAGTTATTTGCGAATTAAAAGCTGTTGATGAAGTAAATCCTGTCTGGCAGGCACAACTACTTAGCCATTTAAAACTTACTAATAAACGATTGGGTTATCTCATAAACTTTAATGTTCCTTTAATTAAGAATGGTATAAAACGAATAATTCTATGATTCTTTGTGAACCTTTGTGTCTTGGTGTCTTAGTGGCAGAAAGAAAATACCGAAAAATAAAAATAGACAAATTATAAATGTGTGGAATTTGCGGAATACTTTCGTTTGACAAAAAACCTATTGAAGAAAATGCTCTTCAAAAAATGACGGATGTTCTAATTCATCGTGGTCCCGATGATGAAGGGACTTATGTAAATTCAAGAAAAAATGTAGGATTGGGATTCAGAAGACTCTCGATAGTCGATCTCTCTCCAGCCGGGCATCAGCCAATGTCAAATAGTGACGGAACAATCTGGATTGTCTTCAACGGAGAGATTTACAATCATCTCGAAGTCAGAAAAGAATTAGAAAAGCTTGGCTACAAGTACAAATCCCGGAGCGACACAGAAACGCTGATCTATGCATACGAGCAGTACGGAATCGATTTCGTTCATAAAGTTCACGGTATGTTCTCGATTGCAATTTGGGATGAGAGAAAAAAAATATTCATTGCTTACCGTGACCGGATTGGGAAAAAACCATTTTACTATACTTTTCAGAATGGCAGATTTGTTTTTGCTTCAGAGATAAAGTCTATTCTTCTTCATCCAAAAGTAAATAAAGAATTAGATGAAGAATCACTGAATCAATATCTTACTTTTTTAATACCACCGGCACCAAACACGATGTTCAAAAAAATTAAGAAACTCCCTCCGGCGCACCGCATGATAATAAACGAATCCGGTGATGTTAAAATCGAAAAGTATTGGGAGATTCTTAATGCTGATTCTGAAAATTTAGAAACCGACGAAATGGTTGTTTCGAAAAATATTATCGACATGCTTCGCACCTCAATTAAAGATCGAATGATGAGCGATGTACCATTTGGTGTTTTTCTGAGCGGTGGTATTGATTCAAGCATAAATGTTGCACTTATGGCTGAATTGATGGATAGACCTATTGACACTTTCTCTGTAGGATTCAAAGATTTAGCGAAATACAATGAGATGCATTATGCACGCAAAGTCGCAAAGCTTTTTAAAACAAATCACAAAGAAATTTTAATTGACTCAAAAGATGCACTCGAATTCTTTCCGAAGTTAGTTTATCATCAAGATGAACCGCTGGCTGACCCCGTGTGTATTCCTCTTTATTTTGTCTCAAAACTTGCACGAGATAATGGAACGATTGTAGTTCAGGTGGGAGAAGGGAGTGACGAACAGTTTGCAGGGTATGAGTGGATGAAGAGAGACTTAAATTATGCGAATGGAGTTTTTAAGTGGATAACAAATTCTCCGTTGTTCGTTCAGAAACCATTGTATAAAGTTTTCTCAAATTATTGGATAAAAAACAAGCAGCTTCTCGCCCTTGATTATTTACGGCGTGCAATCGATGGTCAGCAATTATTCTGGGGTGGAGCAATCAACTTCACAAATGAGCATAAAAAATTCTTGTTAATGGAAGGATCTCATCATACCGATTCTTATGATACAGTTGAGGGGTTTTACAATGAGTATAACAAATTATCTCATCTCAATGATACCTTAAGAAAGATGATCTTTCTTGAATTTAGAAATAGGCTTCCAGAACTTTTATTGATGCGGGTTGATAAAATGTCCATGGCTACTTCGGTTGAATCGAGAGTTCCATTTTTGGATTATAGATTAGTTGAATACTCATTTAAAATTAATTCTAAGTTGAAAATCAATAAAGGAATTACGAAGTATATTCTAAAAAAATCGGTTGAAGATATTTTACCAAAAGAAATTATTTATCGAAAAAAACAAGGATTTGCCGCCCCGATGAACGAATGGTTGAGAGGCGATCTTGCTGAATTTACAGAGGATAAGTTATTTAATTCCAAAATTCACTCATTGAATATTTTCAATCGGGATTATATTCGAGACCTTTATAGCTCGCATAAATCTCATCGATATGATTTCGGGCAAAATATCTGGAACCTGCTGAATCTATTTATGTGGTACGATTACTGGTTCGAGGGGAAAAAACTTTAAAAGATGTCGAATAGTAACTTCAAAAATGAAACTCGAAAGCAATGGAACAACGATCCATGTGGAGCGGTCACTGCAAAGGAGTTTGAACCTGGTACACCTGAATTTTTTAATGCTGTTGAAAAATATCGATATGAAATTTATTCACCATGGCTAAAGAATGAAATTGGATTCGACCGTTTCAAAGGAAAATCGGTTTTGGAAATTGGTGGAGGATTGGGAACTGATCATATCCAGTTTGCCAAAGCCGGAGCTAACACATTTGATCTCGATTTAGCGAAAGAACATCTTAGATTAGCGAAAGAAAGATTTATTCAAAACAATTTCAGAGGAAATTTTATTTACGGAGATGCTGAATTGTCTCCATTCAAGGATAGTTCATTTGACGCAGTCTATTCATTCGGTGTTCTTCACCATACCCCTGATACACAAAAATCGATTGATGAAGCTCGTCGCGTTTTGAAATCAAATGGTGTAGCGATGATAATGCTATACTACAAGCATTCATATTTCTATTGGTTCAGCTTATTCTTTGTCAAAGGAATTTTAAGAGGGAATCTTTTTAAAATGAATATGGATGAAATTATGAGCCGCTTCGTTGAGTACTCTACTTCGGGTGCGCGGCCATTAGTGAAAGTCTACACGAAAAAACAAGCACGCGAAATGTTCAAAGATTTTTCTGATATTCAAATTAAAATCCGTCAACTTACACAAGAAGATTTTCCAATCATCGGAAAATTTATTCCAATCTCGATTCTTAGCTTTCTTTCCAAATTCGTTGGTTGGAATATTTTTATTAGAGCAATTAAATAATGAGCTACGTCGATAAAATTTCAATTGCGGGACTGACACGCACGGCAAAGCAGACTATTGCACTTTACATCTCGCAGATCGGTGCAATTTTATTTGGTGTGCTGTTTACAGTTATCAATACGAGGTATCTAAGTCAATCTGAATTTGGGACACTGAATTTTTACATACAGGTTATTACTTTTTTAGCTTTGATCTTTGAGTTTGGATATTTCACCGCGGGTTCAAGATTAATCGCCATTCAAAAGGATTATCAAGAAGAAAGAAAAATTATTGGAGCATTAATTGTAATCGGATTGATGATCGTGTCTGGTTTCGCGCTGACTTTGTTCTTCGCATCATTTTTTATTGATGGATTGTTCGATTCCAATATTCAATTTTTCTTACTCATCGGGCTTGTACCTTCTGCGGCATTTCCGTTTCAATATCTAATGCAATTGGTATTTCAGGGAAGTAATGAAGTTATCAAGCTATCTTTCTATAATGTTCTCCCTAGAATATTTTACTTTGCTTTGATCGGCGTTGCTGTACTTACAAATACTTTTAATCTTACGTTTACAGCTTTCGCGTATGTTCTTTCGATGTTTGTAATTACGGTATTGATTCTGTTCATGAGCCGCCCCGCTTTCAAAGAGTTCAAAAAATATTTTGCACTGATCAAGAAAGAAACTAAAGAATATGGCTTCCAGGTTTATACCGGTAGAGTTGCCGGAATGATGGGATACCAATCCAATATTCTTCTCATTCAATATTTTGTGAAGGAGATTCAGGTTGCGAATTATGCTTTGGTGAATTTTTTCACTTCACCGATATCGATGTTTTCAAGGTCATTATGTACATCGCTGTTTAAAGGATTTGCTAATCAAAATGTGATCCCGCAAAGAGTATTTCGTGTGAATTATATTTGGCTGCTCGGTGCAAGCATAATTTATCTATTGATTGGGGGGATAGCACTTGAGTTTCTTTTTTCCAATAAATATACAAATGCAGTCCCAATAATTTTACCAATGGTAGCTGCGAATTTTTTCATGGGGGCTTTTCAACCTTACAATTTTTTCTTAAGTGCAAAGGGAAAAGGAAAGTATTTAAGAAACACTGCGATAGTTTTAACAGTTTCGACATTATTTTTCAATTTGATGTTGATACCAAGTTACGGTGCGCTCGGTGCTGCTTACGCAACTTTGATCTCTCTCTTTCTTGATTATCTCGTTCATGTTTATTATTACAGAAAGTCGTTGAAGGAATAAAATAATGATCAGTGAAAAACAAAGAGATGTAATTACAAGCTTTACAAAACACTTAACCCCCGAGGATGTTTTCGATGTTCGCGAAGATTGGGATTACATGTTCAAATCAAAATTTAAAGTCGATTATAGATTAGTTTCAAAAATCCCCGGTGGACTAAAAAACAAAACTGTTTTGAACATAGGAACATTCTTCCCGATAGATGAGATATATTTTGCTTCTCATGTGAAAGAAATGCATTCGGTTGATATTGGTGAAGATATTATCAACGCAGCTAATAAAATTGCAGATAAAGAAATTCATCCGTCGTTTCGGGATAAGATTAAAATAAAAGTTTCGGATGCAGCAGATCTCCCCTTTGAGAACAACTATTTCGATGTAGCGTTTTCATTCTCGACTCTTGAACACATTCCCGAAAAAGAAAAACGTGATAAAGCATTTTCTGAAATCGCCAGAGTAACAAAGAAAAGCGGATTTGTAATTCTCACAGTTCCCAATAAATTAAATGTTGGTAAGTATTTAAAAAGCATCTCAATGCAGAAAAGAGGAACAAGTCCTTTTGGTTATGAACATCACTACACGCCGGGAGAAATTAGACGAATAATGCAAAAAAATGGTCTGCAGCCGATTTATTTTGCTTCAAGCGCTGGAGATTATTCAGGGATTGTTTCAACTTCGCACGACTTTTTTATCCGTAAGTTTGGTCATCGAATGGGATGGCTGGGGCAGAAAATGTAAGATGTTTAATGTAAAATGTAAAATTGTCCAGGGTATAATCTTTTTATGATAATCTGTGAATCAGTGGCGAATTTAATTATTTACTGAACTAATGTGATGATGATAATTCAAAAAATAAAAATCATTTTCATTCATTTCATCCGAAAACCACTGTTTATTTTTTGGGTAAAATGGATAAGAAAAAAGTCTATTAAAGAATTAACTCCCAACTATTTTTTATCACAATTAAATTATCACGATCTGATCTTCAAAGAAAAATTAATTGAGATAGAATCAAAAAATAAAATTCTTGCCGATGCCGAGATTGTACTTCAAAATAAATTCAAAACGCTTGGCTCGGAATTAACTCATCTTGGAGAAAAGATAAATTGGCAAAGAGATTTCAAGTCGGGACGAATTTGGGATAAGGATTTTTATACTGAGATTGATTCAAAACATTCAATTGAGGGTAGCGACATCAAAGTTACCTGGGAGTTGAGCAGATTTCATCAAGCTATCTGGTTGGGAAAAGCATTTTTAGCAACGAGTGATGAAAAGTATGCTGAAAAGTATTTTGAACTGGTTTCAGATTGGATTGATGCAAATCCCTTTTGCTATGGTGTGAACTGGAATTGTGCAATGGAAGTCGCAATCCGCTCTGTGAATTGGATAATTGCACATCATATTTTCAAAACCTCTAAAAATCTTACGAATGATGTTGAAAAGAAAATTCTTAATTCACTTTATCAACATGGGCTATTCATCCGCAGCAATCTTGAATACGGCAGACGAAATGGTAATCATTATCTAAGCGATTTGATGGGCTTGGTCTGGCTTGGGGGATTTTTCAGTAATTATTCATTCGGAAAACGATGGCTAAATTTCGCAAAAAAAGAATTAGATAAAGAAATCGAAATTCAGGTCTATGAGGATGGCGTCGATTACGAAAAATCTACTTACTACCAAAGATTGGTCACCGAAATTTTGTACAATTCTCAGATCGCTTTGAAATTCAATGGACTTTCTCTCACAGAGAGATCTTTGACCAAACTAGAAAAGATGTTTCAATTCATATCGAGTTACATTCTGGAAAATACAATCCCAAATATTGGTGATAATGATAATGGTAGAGTTACTCAATACTCATTCGATGAACAGATAAATGATTTACGCTACACACTCTCGGTCGGATCGATTTTATTTCGGAATTCGGAATTTATCTCGAGCCTGGTCGAGAGATTCGGAATGCGGAATGTGAAGATTTCATCCGATGCTTTATTTTTATTTGGCTTGAAAGAGGTTGCAGATTTCGAATCCCTACATTCCGCACTTCGTACTCCGCACTCCGCATTTAACAACGCTCTACACTCTGCACTACAAAGTTCAGCTTCCTTCGCTTTCCCCCAAGGTGGTTTTTACATAATGAGAAGTGAAGAATCATTTGTGTTCATTGATTCAGGCGATATCGGAATGAACGGCTGGGGCGGGCACGGACATAACGATGTATTTAGTTTTGAATTCGCTATTAAAGGATTGCGTTTTATTGTTGACCCCGGAACTTATTGTTACACATCGGATCCTGAACTGAGACAAAAATTTAGATCGACTTCATCGCATAATACTATAATGATCGATAATACCGAACAAGCTGAGTTTCTAAATCTCTTTAGAATAAAAGAAGATCTTACCGCACCAAGAGTTTTGGAGTGGAGCTCAAATGATGAGAAAGATATACTAATCGCAGAGCATTTTGGCTACGCTCGACTAAAGCACCTAGTAGTTCACAGAAGAAAATTTGAGTTTAATAAGAAAGAAGAAACTCTGATAATAGTTGATCAACTCGACGGCCAATCAGAACACAAGATAAATTACTTTTTACACTTCCATCCAAAAGTTGAAGTAAAAAAAGTTTCCGAGTCATCTTTTCAACTTACAAGAGATGAAAAAAATTTATTAATAGAAATAAAAACTCAAATAAAAGAACCAAAAATTGAAATTGAGAAAAGTCATTACTCTGAAAGTTATGGACGGATTGAAGAAAGTTTGAGATTACATTTCTCATCCTCATCGCAATTACCTTGTGAGATTATGACAATTATAAAAGTAATAGAATGATATTTATGAAGGAATTTGAGAATCACACCGAGTAGGTTTGTGGTGAGCTTGGCGACCCAGTCGAGGTATCATTGAGATGTGGTTGGGTTTGCTTACTTGACATTCATTGTTAAGAAAAAGAGTCTTGACACGAAGGAACACGAAGATATCACGAAGTTACACGAAGGTTTTTCTTCGCGGTTCTTCGTGTAAAATAAGAAGTCCGGCCCAAAGGAAGGAGAAGACATCATGAAGTTTAGAGAAGAGCTGTCAGGTTGTTACTAACTAAAAGCGTAAAACCTTAAAACTATATACAACATTTTAAAATTCTTAAATTTTCAAGGAGGCAAAATGAAGTTTGACATTTTATCAAACAAAATACTCGGAGCGGCAATTGAAGTCCATAAGCATCTCGGACCAGGTTTACTTGAGTCAGCTTATGAAGAATGTCTCTCATATGAACTTACAAAATTGGGAATACACCATAAACGGCAACAACCTCTTCCTTTAATTTATAAGGAAGTGAAATTAGATCACGGATACCGAATCGATATCTTAGCTGAGGACAAAATAATTATAGAGATCAAATCGGTTGAAATATTATCTCCACTTCATGAAGCGCAAATATTAACTTACCTGAGATTTGCCAAGAAAGAAATTGGACTATTAATAAACTTTAATGTACTTCAACTAAAAAATGGTATAAGAAGATTTGTGATGACTCATATTTAATTACATTTTTAACATTCTAGTTTTTAGCTATTAATCACAAAGAAAAGTATAAATTTTTCTTAATATTTTTTTTAGTTTATTACTTGATATTCATTGTTAAGAAAAAGAGTCTTGACACGAAGGAACACGAAGATATCACGAAGTTACACAAAGGTTTTCTTCGTGGTTCTTTTGAGTTTTTTCTTCGCGGTTCTTCGTGTAAATGAAAGTATCCTACAAAGAAAAACACGAAGTTACACAAAGGTTTTTCTTCGTGGTTCTTTTGAGTTTTTTTTCTTTGCGGTTCTTCGTGTAAAATAAGAAATCTGACCCAATCGTTAATAGATCATAGTTGAGCAGATGTGCGAATGCACTTGTGCCTCATTGCTATTATGTGCAGGCATCCCTTGTCTATAGAAAAGAAAGTCAAGAAAAAACAGTAATCCAGTAAAGAATTTTTTACTAAAAATTCAGTTTTTTGCTTTCGGTTTCGCTTCCAATAC
>JAHJVF010000177.1 GCA_018828505.1 Bacteroidota bacterium
AGCAGGAATTGACGATGGTATCGACTTATCTAAAAATTGTTTTGCCTCATCAACTTGTTTTACTTTCTCTAAGTCATCTTTGATCAGGTAATGGTTTTCGTCCATTATCCTTGAATGAAGTTGTGGCTCCCAATCTGGCAAACCGCTATGATGACCTCCAATAACATAAGATAATATTCTTGCTGCATCTTTATAATTTTTTTCAAACTTTTGTATTGCTAAAACAGCGCCCGAAGTGCTGTGGTTTGGTCTGTTATTACTTTCTTCGATGTGTGCTTCAGGATCAAAACCAGATTTACGGCAAAGATATTTTTGCCATGCGGGAATAAATTTTCCGAGGTCGTGCCAAAAGCCGGCTAACTCACCCCAATCTTTGTTTCCAAATTCATAAGCAAATTTACTTGCTTTGTCGGCTGTCCCATTTAAGTGATCACAAAGATATTGCGGCTCTGCCCAATTACCATCCGTGTTTTGTTTTACATGTGCAATAAAATTTTTCTTCATAATTCATCCTCCCGGGTAATCCTCCGGTTGGTCAGTCCCAAACTTTACGATGTTTGACTGGGGTTGTTACTTTTATGTTTTATCTTAATTAAGAAATTCCATCTCAATTTTCTGTTTACACACCGTGTCAGCATCCAACAGAAAAACGTGACAAATTTTATAGATTTATCGTTTAATCAAAACTTAACTTTTTATTAGGAATAACTCAATTAAGATTTGTAAAAACTCTCAAGCTAATTAAACACCAAAGTATTTTTTTCTTCCACATTTTCTACAATCCAATTATTTCCCTTCTTGCTTTCACCAATTCGAAATATTTTTCCCTCACAGGTGATGAGAGGAAGCTGTTCGTTATCATCTTTTCCCAATCATCAAATGCAGATTTTATTTTATCGAGAACTTGTGAAATGATTTTATAATTTAGATTCAATCTTTCCTTACCAAAGTAATCAATCAAAATTTTTAAGTTAAGATTCCGCTTCTTTCCGGCTAAAGGAAGAGCAATCTCTTCTAGTGCATTAGATACTATAATGGTCGTATTCAGCAAATCATACGCAGGAGATAGTCCAACTTTGTTATCGCGGGTGATAAGTGAAAAATTCTTTAAATGCATGTCTTCATTTCCAATAAGAAAATTAAAGACTGTGAAGCGAAACAATTTTACTTTTTCTATGGCAGGAAATGTGCAAAAAGTATCAATTATATTTACAAGTTTTTCCATACTATAATCATACTTTGTGTCTCTGCTTTTACCAGCAAGTTGTGCAAAGTCTTCAACAGAACGTTTTTTGTTTTTTCCGTACCTGTCGAACCTTTTGATAAAATAAGTAAATTTCCCATCAGAAGAATAGACCATTCCCCTCACCGGCACTTCAATATCAATCAACTCTGCTAATTTCATTGTAAGCGATTCATTTTCAGGCAATTCGGGATAAAAACTATTTTGTGGTTTCAGAATGTATTCACCGCCTCTGTCAACAATATCAAATATCTCTTCTTTAACATTTAACTTTGCACTAAGCTTTGGCTGCACTCCCTGTATGGACATTTTATCTGCTCTAACTGCAGCTTCTCTTAACTGTTCTTCCTGTGTTAAAGACAAATCATTTAAATGAGCTAAATTTCTTGAAAGAAGTTTTAATCCTTTGTTAGAATATTTTGCATCACCGCAAAGTTGATATGTGATTGGGCAAATATTCATTCAACTTCCTCCACAGTTACCGAACCAACTAAATCTTTTCCTGTTATAATCAGTATGGAAAAAAAATCGTTGCGGTCTATTTTGGTCTGTCGTAACAATGCTTCGAGTTGAATTCCTTCCGGTAACAATCCTTCAAAAAAAGGAGGAAAATAATCGAAAGAATATTCTCTTTGGTTTGTTGGCATTGTTAATGATACAGGAGGACCATCGTACTTATCTGAATATTTAAACTCATACTTTTTCCCTTTTTCAAGTTCAATTAATTCTCCGGCATACAATCCAAAGTTATAAACTTTAGCTTTCCTCATCTGATTTCTCCATTAAATGAATCATAGGATTAGATAATTCTATCTCAATATTCAATGCCGAAAAAATTTTTAGCAATGAATTCAATTGAACAGTCTCTTTTCCTTTCTCGATGTCGAATACCACAGTCTTTCCAACACCTGCTAGGTCTGCAAGTTGCTTTTGTGTAAGCCCTGACTGTTTTCTTAGAAACGTAATTGTTTTTCCAATTTGTTTTGTCGTCATATTTTGCTGCTATAACAGTAAATGTAATTATTTTTGTAATAATATATGCTCGCAAAGATTTAAAGTCAAGAAGTTTCTTGCTATAACAGTAATAATCATTGTTTGGTCTAATAATTCTCGAAAATTCGAAGTGATTTATGGAGATATACCGCCTTGACAGTAATTATTACGAATTTATTTCAAAAGGACATCTCTAAAAACTTGAATTGTGGACTAAAGTCCGACGAGATTAGCCTGCCAAATCATAGCCCGCCACGGCGGGTCGTGGCAGGTATGTTTTTGTAACCCCACGCTTAAGAGGCTGTGTTAAAAGGGTCATTCCCGTGTAAACGGGAATCCAA
>JAHJVF010000178.1 GCA_018828505.1 Bacteroidota bacterium
ACCAAAATAAGGATTTAACATAACCAAGCTGGAGTTAATGAATTTAGTTAATAGTTTAGAAGTTTTGGTTCTGCCGTTAATTGTATGAAAAAAGAAAAATATCACCCGCTTCGGGGTTAGAACAAAACGTAAATTTATATTCTTATAATAATAACATCCCTTCGGGATTGTTATATGTTTGCCGAGACGAATTATAAATATATTGAATGAAACAAAACCAATTAACGAAGAATGTGAAATTAAAGTTAAATTAAGTCATAGAATCCCAAAGGGATGAAATGATTATAGAATAATAACAGGAACATAAAATAAACTCCGAAGGAGTGACATATATGGCAGGGACATTTTCACAAGTTTACATCCAGGTTGTATTTGCAGTCAAAGGTAGAGAAAACCTGATAAGCAAAAAATGGAAGGATGATCTTAACAAATACATTGCAGGAATCATTAAAGGAAAAGAACAAAAATCAATTATTGTAAACGGTATGCCCGATCATATTCACGCTTTCATTGGGTTGCGGCCTTCTATGGCAATTTCAGATTTAGTAAGAGACATTAAAAACAATTCCACCAATTTCATCAATGAAAAAAAATTGGTGAATGGAAAATTTTCATGGCAGGAAGGATACGGTGCATTCTCGTATGGACATTCACAAATAGGAACGGTTTATAATTATATTTCGAATCAGGAAAAGCATCATAAAAAGAAAACATTTCGACCTGCCAATTCAACGCAGTTTTATGGCGGGGAAGAATACTTAGATTTTCTTAAAAAATTCGAAATTAAATATGATGAAAGGTACCTTTTTGTATGGATAGAATGATTTACCGTAACGAATTGAAAAAATATCAACTATTATTAGATCATATGGTATTTTTTTTCGGAATAAATTTCAGTCCTCTAAAAGTTTGCTTTAACACAATAAACGATAGAGCTAAAACTATAACTAAAATATTTTGCCCTAAATGATCAAGATTTCACTGATGAGGTACTAATGCATGCAATAGATAACATTGATGTTCAGATTATCAATCTCCTTCAAGAGAATGCGAGAGTAAAAAGAAATACAATCGCCGAAAAGGTCGGGCTTACCATCCCGGCTGTGAGTGAACGATTGAAGAAGCTCGAAGAGAGGGGATTAATAAAACAGTATGCGGCAATTCTTGATTCAAAAACTGCAGGTTATGACGTATTAGCTTTTATTTTCGTTTTTATGGAATCATCCAAATACTATGAATCATTTGCTAAAAAAGCTGAGGGGGAGGATGAAATCTTAGAATGTCATTCAATCACCGGAGAAGGTTCGCATCTTTTGAAAGTTGTAACTCATAATACTTCTTCATTAGAAAAAATATTGTCGAAAATTCAGGCTTGGCCCGGAGTTACCGGAACAAAGACAAATGTTGTGTTAACTACTCTGAAAGAAATTCAAACAGTTAAAATGAGATTGCCCGAATCGTAATGACAGTAAGAAGAAAATGTTATCCGTCAGCTGACTGGTTCGTCGACCAGCCCGCCACGTACATGAAACACTGGCTGGCCTGCCACAAGAGGGCTATGCAGTGGCAGGCGGGAATGACAGGTGAAACAAAATGTCATTTCGATGATCCCTACAAAGTCGGGAGACGAGAAATCTTTCGCTAAGAAACTATTAAGATTTCTCTCCGTTAGCCGATGGACAACGAAGTTGTGTGAGGTATCTTTTATAGAAACTGGTTCAACCGTTAATTGTTTGAGAATTGTAAAAAATGCCATATTTGTATAAACAAAAATTTATATCTTATAGTAGTTTTATAACGGTGAATATTATGGTCTAGCCATCACTATGTGAAAGCCCTGAAAGGGCAAAATAAATTAACATAGGGTGAAGCCCTATGATAAAACAATAAAGCAAAAGCAATAAAGCAACATAAAACAACATATCAGCCCTGAAAGGGCGTAATAGCTTATGGGACAATCACTCGTAAAAAATTATATCCACGTTATATTCAGTACAAAACAGAGAGTACCGCTTATCCATCAACCAGTACAGGATGAATTATACAGTTATATAGGTGGGATCTGTAAAGAAATGGAATGTCATCCTATAAAAATAGGTGGTTATACAGAACATATTCATATTCTATGTATGTTATCAAAGAAAATTGCTTTGATGAAGTTATTGGAAGAAGTGAAATCACATTCATCGAAGTGGATAAAAACAAAAAGTACTTCACTTAAAAACTTTTACTGGCAGAATGGATACGGAGCGTTTTCAGTGAATCCATCTGAAATCAACAAAGTAATAGCCTACATTGAGAATCAGAAAGAGCATCACAAAAAGAAAACATTCCAGGATGAATACAGAGCATTTTTAAAGAAGTATAAAGTGGAATATGATGAACGTTATCTATGGGACTGAAGTATATTCCGCCCTTTCAGGGCTTGAATATTTCTATGTTCTATTTCGCAGGGCTTTACCCTGCGTTGAGATATTTTGCCCTTTCAGGGCTTGAATATTTCTATGTTCTATTTTGCAGGGCTTTACCCTGCGTTGAGATATTTTGCCCTTTCAGGGCAAGGTGTTTTAAACAAAACTATAGTTTTTTGAAGGCAGTATGAAATGTTATTACATCTACCTGGCGGTAGACAGGCAATTAACGGTAGAACTAAAAAAAAATATACAGAGATTTCTCTCCGTCAGCTGACGGATTCGTCGACCAGCCTGCCCTATGAGAATTAATAGGGCGGGCAGGAGGTTGATAGGCCTGCCTGCGCAGGCTGTTGCAGATTAGGCTATTTTGTCATATCGATGCCGATGAAATCGGCAGAGATATCTTAAAATTGCTGAAAAATAAAGATTTCTCACCCCGACAAAACTTGTCGGGCTTCGAAATGACATTACATCTGCAGTTGTGCAACAGCCTGCTGCGGTAGGCAGGTTTGATTTTTTTTTTGCTTTGTCCGTCAACTGAAGGATAACAACTCACCCCTTTTATTCCCCTCTCTTTGAAAGAGAGGGGATAGGGGTGAGTTTATTTAACAATCCTTAAACCGTTGGCTAACGGATGACAAAAAAATAATTTAATTTGAATCAACTAATAAATGAGCCTACTCAAAAAAGGATAATTTCAATAAAAATTGTTTTGAAATTGAACCAAAAACGAATCATTGATTTTCAATTTTGACCTTTTTTGATTCGGC
>JAHJVF010000179.1 GCA_018828505.1 Bacteroidota bacterium
AGCACGACTGCAAAGATCGCGTACTTCCTGGATTGATTGTAAATCTTTATCGAACTGCATTCTTTCCTCTAAAATTACACTGAAAAATACCTCATCCAAAGTTAAAAGGCAACGGTGAGCTTAATAAAAAAAATAAGGCGAAATCAAGAATCATCTCAACTTCGCCTAAATTGAACTTGCTCGAAATTTATCTTAAATCATTTCGAAATTATTCTCATTTCAATTAAAAGATGTATCTCAAACCAACCTGCAATTGCCATCTTGATTTAATCGACGGATCATCAATATAAGTTGATTTAACAGCTGTGTTGAAATTGAAAACCGGCTCACCGCTTGAATTGAATTTCTTCAATTCAAGTGGAGAGGTAGCAGCTGAATTTGCAACTTTCCTAACACCCCAATCGGAGCTTATAAGATTAGCAACATTCAACACGTCAAGACTTAACTGAAATGTATGTTTATGACTTCCTAACATAAATGCAAAGTCCTGTAGAATTCTTAAATCAATATTACTGAACCATGGATTAACAGCTCCAAATCGCTCTGCAATTTTACCGCGGTTAGCTTTTAGATATTCATCTTGTTCGATGAAGGCATTAAATGCAGCCCACTGATCTGCAGCAGAAACGGTCTTTCCACCTGAAGTGTATGACTCAAAAATGATTTCGCTTGAATTTTTTGGTATGTAGATTAAATCATTAACAGTGCTTCCGTCACCGTTTACATCGCCTGCGTAAGTGAAAGAATATCTATTTCCGCCGGCACCTTCAAATCTATTCCCTTCAGCTAATTCAAAGAAAAGTCCAAAACTCGTAGCAAAATTCTCAGACCATTCATAACGATACAAACCGCCTGCAACGAATCTGTGTCGATTCCCAAATTCTGAATAACTGAGAACCGGTTTGTTTGGATCGCCTTGTACCGGATTTTCAGACCATAACACGCTTGCGATTTCGGTTGATTTCAACAAGCTTCTTGCTTCAAGATAGGTGTATGACAGAAATGAAGAAAGCCCGAAGTCAAAGTTCTTCCTCAACTGAGCGGTAATGCTGAAATTATATCCTTCTGATGAATTGTCAATCACATAGGCACCACCGTCAGGGCCAAAGGGGCCTACATTTAATTGGTTATTTCCAGCTGTATCGGTGTAAAATGGTCTTCCATCTTTTAAGTATCGAGCCGGCTTCCTTAAATCGGCATTTCGAACATATATACCATTGATGTCCTTACCATAAATAAATTCTAGTGTTCCGAGTAAATCCCATGGTAATTTATGATCAAATGCCAAATTAGTTGTCCATATTTGGGGCCACTTAAAATCTGATACCATACCGTTCAGATCAAATGATTGCTGGAGTATTGCATCATCCGAAGTTTTGATTTGTTGTCCTGCCGGACCGGGGTAAAGATTGGGATTTGTGCCTGGATTAGAGACGACATTACCAATCCATACGAAAGGTAGACGTCCCGTAAAGATTCCCGTTCCGCCACGAACTTGCAATGAATTATCTTCAAAAACATCCCAATTAAATCCTACACGTGGAGAGAATAATGGCTGAACATCCGGAAGCTTACTTTGATCTATGGTTTCAGCTACATCATCCTCATCGAGCAATTTTAAGCTTCTCGAGTAAGGATTATCAACTGGCTCTGTGATATACATCGGCATGTCAACTCTTAATCCGAAAATTAAATTGAATGACTGAGAAACAAGATATTCATCCTGAACATAGAACGACAACTGTCCAACGTCAATTTTTTCACCCTTATAAGGTCCTGTGCCGATCACTTTTTTGAAATCATAAAAATTAGGATTGGTCGGATCGGTACGGGCAAAGAAATCTGCTAAAGAAGAAAATGTAGTGCCGCCTAAGAATCCCGCCCAAGAAGCATCAAGCATAAATAATCCATGCCGGAATATGTTGAAGGAATTGAAAAACTTGAATGACTCATAATTCGCTCCAACAGTAATTACATGACTTCCCAGAAAATAACTGAAGTTATTTGTTATTTGGAGAACGTCTTGATCCAAAATATTATGAATTGAAAATGGCTCATGTCCAAGAGTGGTGTAGTTAACCCCGCCTTCATTAATCTGAATAGTTGGAAATGGAACGCTAAAAGGATCTCTATTATCCCGGAAACTGTTAAAGCTGGCGAAAAATCTATTTGCAAAATTATCGCCATGCGAGTTCAATTCAAGTGCGAATGAATTCAGTTTATTGTTGATTTTATATCCAGCATTCTGAAATGGGAGACTGGTTGCATTAGGACCTCTTCCTCCAGAACTTAAAACAAATGGATGAGGAGGTAAATCTCTGCGAGCGTCTAATCTGCTGTATCTGAAACTTAGATTGTTAAACTCATTAATATTCCAATCTAATTTTACGAGAACTTTTTCATTCTCAGTTTTATGAACGAAATTTTCGTACGGACCAGTTTCATATCCGTAGACATCTTTCATCCGTTTTCTAATTTGATCCATTACCGCAGCGTCGACTCTTGAAATACCCAAACCAGTGGATCCGCTTCTCGATGCAGCAAAATTAGTTCCTGGATCTTCTCTTCTCTCTATTTCACCATTCACAAAGAAGAACAATTTGTTTTGAATGAGTGCGCCGCTTGAACTAAAACCGGATTGATTGTAGAATAAATCTGGATTGGCAATGATTTGTTCGCCGCTAACTTTATTCCCAACCAAAGCTTCGCTTCTCATAAAACTATAAAGTGAAGCTGTGTAACGGTTTGTACCGCTTTTAGTGACTGTATTAATTCCAGCCCCGGTAAAGCCACCTTCACGAACATCAAATGGAACAACAGAGACTTGAACTTGTTCAACTGCATCGTATGGAATTGGCTCGGCATTAGTTTGTCCACCAGGTGCAGGATCATCCAATCCGAAAGAATTGTTAAAGTATGAACCATCAAGTGAAATATTATTATAGAGCCAGTTCTTCCCTCCAAAGCTGAAATTTCCATCACTTCTTGGATCTAATCTTGTCAGATCACGAGTGCTCCGTTTGATGGTTGGCAGCATAACAACTGATCGTGGGTTTATGAATGTCTCCGCCCCGGTTCTGTTGGCGTTGAAAATATCATCGACTTGAGCCGTTACAATAACCTCTTCTCCTTCGACTGCCTGAACTTCAAGTTTGAAATCAAGACGCAGATCCTGACCTAAACTCAAATTGATGTTCTCTTGGCTTTCCTTTTTAAAGCCAACGAAAGAAGCCGAGATTGTATAGGGACCTCCTACTCTCATATTTCGGACATTGAACTGTCCATTATTTCTCGCAGCAGCCCCATATTGAGTTCCGCTTGGAACATGTACTGCCAAAACGTTAGCACCCGGTAATGCGTTTCCCTCGGCATCTTGAACGATACCGCTTATAGATGATGTAGTAACTCCTTGTCCTAAAACAAGGTTATTACTAAAGGGAAAAACGAAGATACTTAGCAGACAGATTAACAGTAGTCTGTATTTCATATTGCACCTTTTGTTTGTTGATGTTGTTGATTAATTAGGTTTATTTGAATGAGGAAGTTCGGATTGTCCATTAGACTATAATCCCTTGAACAAATAACAAGACATGCATTAAATTCAGTTTCATGAATTCATCCTATAAATTATTTTAGGGTTACCAATACCGTACTTAACTTAAGGCAAAAATTGTTTTATAGCAACTTGTTTTTTTATTCAAAATAAAATCAAAATCAAGATCTGAAATAAAAAACAAAAGTTACGCAGAATCGACTTTCAATAGCCCCGACATTTATGTCGGGGGGTTGATGAACTACAATGATCTGGGCTTTAGCCCAAAATGTCATAATATTTTTGGCTAAAGCCATTTTTTCTGGGTGTTTTACTGACCCCCGACTTGAAAGTCGGGGCTATCCAAACCAAATTTCATTTTGTTGCGTAACATCAGTAAAGAATTAATAATCACCAGAGGAAAAATGTTCATCAAATTACGGATTAGTATTTCCAAGTGGAGTTTGAATAAAAAGATTCAGTTCTGATCAAGTTTGATGGCTGTAGAGAAATTTTCTCGAGTTTCAGAGAAACACTTATTTTTTCATTTGTGATTTTAATATTTTGCAGCCATTAAAATATTTTTGAAGGATTTTGAATGAAGAAATTTCTTGCTTTAATATTAATCTTAACGATTGTCGGATGTAAAAGTAATAACGAACCAATCGAAGTAAATTTTATAGGGAAATGGGTAGCACATGAAGGGCCCTATGTTTCATTCAATCCAAATGAAGAATTTGAATTCGGTGTAAAGAATGACCCCAAACCGCTTGCGGGAAGATATACTGTTAGCGGTAATCTTGCCGAGCTAACTGCTGAATCAGAAATTCTTGGCGATGATGCAATTACAATATTAAAATTCCAAAATCATACTGATTCACTGAAGCTGGTATATGTAGAAATCCAGGCAAAGAAATTTTCTGTTCTTGTGGATGTTCAGAAAAATTATGCAAAAACAGTTCGTGGTGATGAGATTAAAGAGCTTAAACTCACAGATCCTGAAGCCCCGTCTCATCTCTTTGCTTATTATGAGTTGACTAAGTTGGTGTTTAAGAAAAGTTAAAATTTTTTCTGAGAAAAAAAGATTCCATCCCGACGGGTCGGGATGGAATCTTTAACAGTTTTATTCTAAGACAATATCCCAAACACCGCTTCAACTTTTCCGAGAGGGGCGGCAAGTTGAACTCCGGCGACACTACTTTTAACATGGTCAAATGTTTCTCTCGCAATTTGGATCCCTGTTTCGAAGCCTTCTTCTTTTGTTTTTGCATTACGCATTCTCTCCAAAATTTCATTTGGCACGGAAGCGCCCGGGACTTCGTTGTTCATAAATTCTGCATTTCGGTAAGAGATCAATGGCCAAATTCCGCAGATCAAAGGGAGCTTTACATAATCAATTCGTTTCAAAAATCTTTCGAAGATCCGAATGTCGAATACAGGCTGTGTTATCATATATTCTGCACCGGCTTCGATCTTCCAGTCTAATCTTCTAAGTTCATCATCAAGATTTATTGCACCGGGGTTTACACCAACTCCTATACTGAATCCGGTTGGTTCACCGATCGGATTACTGGCAAGATCAAGTCCGTGATTTAATCTATTTATTAAATTAACCAATCCGATTGCATCAACATCGAACACTGCAGTTGCATCGGGATAGTTACCGAGTTTTGGAGGATCGCCGGTTATCGCTAATATATTTCTAACACCCAATGCCCAGGCACCGAGAAGATCCGACTGCATTCCAATTACGTTTCTATCTCTGCAGGCAAAGTGAAGAACAGTTTCAATTCCAACTTCTTTCTGAATCAAGACGGCAAGTGCCATCGCGGACATTCGTGCCATTGCCCTCGGTCCATCGGGAATATTTATCGCATCAATTCCAAAATGGAAAAGTCTACGAGCTTTTTCTAATTCCTTCTGCGGTGAAACTCCTTTTGGAGAGACTAACTCCACAAGGCTGACGAATTCTTTTCGAAGCAGCTTATTTGATAAACGGGATTTTTCATTTAGAGAATAGACTTTTACTTCCGGCGGAGCTTCAATCTCTAATCCTGTTACTTTTACATCTCCAAAGGATTCTTCGGACATTCTTTTTGCGGGCTGAAGAGCTTGAACTGCTTTCCGTATCGCTCTAATGTGAGACGGATTAGTTCCACAGCACCCTCCAACAATCGATGCGCCTGTCTGGATAAATCGTTTTGCATACTCAGCCATGTATTCAGGGGAAGTCATATAAATATTTCTGCCGCCGATATTTTGAGGATAACCTGCATTAGGTTGAATTGAGATAGGAAGATCTGTGAGTGTCTTTAGTTTCTCTAACGCATCGAGCATCGGTTTTGGCCCGACAGAGCAATTCAATCCAACTGCATCGATGTGATAATCTTTTAGCTTATCTATAAATCTTTCGAGAGGTGCACCACTCAGTAAGTTCCCATCTTCATTGATTGTAACTTGAGCAATGATTGGAATATTGTTGTCGAGTTCTTTTGTTGCCCGAACTGCTTGAACTAATTCTTTGGCAAGAATGAAAGTCTCGAGAATAATTAAATCGACTCCGCCGTCTATCAATCCTTTGATTTGATCTTTGAAGACATCTTTCGCTTCGTCGAAGGAGAGCTTACCAAGTGGTTCTATTTGAATACCAAGTGGTCCCACGGAGCCGGCGACTAACACAGAATCCTTCGCTGTAGATTTCGCAATTTCAGCTCCTCTGAAGTTTATTTCATAAACTTTTTCACCAAGACCATGAGGAGTGAGCTTAAATACATTTGCTCCGAACGTATTGGTTTCAATTATATCCGCCCCCGAGTTGATGTAATCGTTATGAACTTCTCGTACTATTTCCGGATTTGTTAAGTTCAGCTCGTCGAAGCAGCGGTTAATGTAAATTCCTTTATCATATAGATAAGTTCCTGTTCCGCCGTCAAAAACTATTACTTCTTTTCCTAATTTTTCTCTAAATGGTTTCATGTTTTTTCAATCAATCTTTGTGCGGAATGAATTTAGAATATTTCAGGGTTGATGTCAAAGATTTGCGAGGTAGGGAAGAAGTGAATCATTTATCCGTGAATCGTCAATTGTGAAGGGCAAAAAGTGAATAGTTAATAGTGAATGGAATAAGGAACGTCAATACAAACTTGATATCACAGGGCTTAGAGATGAATCTCTCGAAGATGCAGACGATCTTCCCGATCCTCAAATACTTGCAAGCGAAGCTATCACCGAACTCGAAGCAGTTGTTGATGATCTTAAAGATATTCTTGAAGAACTTGAAACTAACGGAAATGGTAAAGAATAATGATCCGATTACAAGGTAAGTACTTCGAATTTACCTTGAAAACGATCCAATCCTCTTCTGCCAATACTTGTAATTGGCAGTAAAAACGAACCATTTTATTTAATTGGGTGAATCGAATCTTAGGCAAATTTCGTATATTTGCCTAAGAATTGATTCAATTAAACATGGAAAATCTACTAAAAATATTTCATGCTCATGAGGGCTTTGCACGAATGCAAGAGCTTCGTGATAAGGGAATACAAACAAGAACTGTGGCAAAAGCTGTATCAGAAGGGATAATTGAAAAAGTTAAGCCCGGTCTCTATAAACTTGTTGATTACCCTTGGGATGAGCATAGCGGTTTTGCTGACGTATGTAACTCGCATAAAAAAGCAGTTATCTGTCTAACATCGGCTGCAGACTATCATGAACTGACAACATTTAATCCTTCATACATCACGGTTGCTGTTCCGCATAATACTCCTAACTTTAAACTTGATTACCCGCCTATCCAGGTTTATTACTTTCCCCACAAATATTATGAAACCGGAATAGAAGAGATTGATACAGAAAGCGGACTTATAAAAATCTATAATCAAGAAAAAACACTCTGCGATCTATTTCGTTACCGAAATAAAATCGGTGATGACATAGTAATCGAATCTCTAAAGAACTATCTGAAACAGAAGAAACGAGATATTAATAAACTCATCGGTTATGCTAATATGCTGGGTGTAAAAGAAAAAATATTCCCCTATATAAAAGCTATTGTTGGCTGATGCCTAAAAAAGAAGTAACTAATATTACCGGTTCTGTTAAAGCAAGATTGCTTAATTACTCTCAAAAAAATTCTCTCGAATTCAATTCAGTTCTGCTTCAATATTTACAAGAACGGTTATTATTCAGAATTTCTAAATCTATCTATTCACAGAATTTTATTCTTAAAGGAGCACTCCTTTTTCTTGCACATGATATAAGCAGATTAAGACCGACAAAGGATATTGATCTGCTTGGTAAATTTTTACCGAATGAACTTGATTCAATGAAAGAAATTTTCATAGAAGTATGCTCAATTAAATATGAAGATGGAATTTTATTCGATAGGATTCGGTTTTTGCTGAAAACATTACGGAACAAGACAAGTATCACGGAGTTAGAATTTTTCTTATTGCCGGATTGGGAAAAGCAAAACAAAAAATCCAGATTGATATTGGCTTCGGGGATATTATTTATCCTGATCCAGTGGAAATTGATTATCCGACACTTCTCGATTTTGAAGCACCACGCCTAAAAGTATATTCACTTGAAACTTCTGTCGCAGAAAAGTTCGAAGCGGCTGTTTCTTTGGGTATGGCAACAAGTAGAATGAAAGATTTTTACGACATTCATTTCCTTGCTTCAAATCATCCGTTCGATCTTCTATCATTACATTATGCTATAACAGAAACTTTTGAGAACCGTCAGACATCAATTGAAAAACGACTCTCGCTTTTTGAAGATACTTTTAAGAAGGATAAGAATCTGCAATTACTGTGGACTTCCTTCTTAAAGAAAAGATTCCTAAAAGGTCTTGATCAATTCTCTGATGTAGTTTCTAATATCGAAATATTTATTGAGCCCTCATGTAAAGAAGTTAAAATGACTAAAACTTGGAATTACAAAGAATGGAAATGGAAATCTTAACTGTAATTCCGAACAATGAGCGAAGCAATGTGGAGGAATCTTTATGACTGATCTTCCCATTGGTTGGACAAAGTGCTTGTTAAGTGAGATTTGTGAAATAAAGTATGGCAAAGATTTATCCTTAAAAAATATTTCTGCAAAAGAAAAATATCCTGTATTTGGGGCTAATGGAATTATTGGTTACCATAATGATTACATGTATGAAGAAGAACAAGTATTGATTTCATGTAGAGGAACTTATAGCGGAAAGATTAATTTGTCTCCACGTAAGTGTCACGTAACACATAATTCCTTAATCCTAGAATTTAAAAAGGAATTACAAAAAGAAAAGAAATACTTTTATTATGCTTTTCAAAATTTAGATAAATCAAAATTTGTAACTGGTAGCACACAACCTCAAGTTACTATAGCGAACGCAAACAACATCGAAGTGTATTTCGCTCCACTTAACGAACAAAAACGAATCGTCGCAAAACTCGATAAACTCCTCACCAAAGTAGAAACTGCAAAAGAGCGACTCGATAAAATTCCCCAAACACTAAAACGCTTCCGCCAATCCGTCCTCTCCGCCGCCGTCTCCGGTGAACTAACTAAGGTGTGGAGAGAGAAGAAATCAATTATGGATTGGTATAATGCGATAGCTCAAATTCATAATCAACGCGAAGTATCTTATCAAAAATTAATAGAATTATCAAAAAGGCAAAAACTTATTAAACCACCCAAACCAAACTATCTCAATTATAGTTTTTTAGACAATATTAACCATGATGCCAACTTACCTAATACATGGGTAAAAGCAACGGTTGGGTTCCTTTGTGATTGCATAGTGCCTGGTAGGGATAAACCAAAATCATTTACTGGGAAAATACCTTGGATAACTTTGCCTGATCTTGATAGTGAATCAATCACAGTAAACAGATCTGGTCTGGGCTTGTCTATTTCTGAAATTAAAAAAGTAAAAGGGAAGATAATTCCCAAAAACAGTGTAATAATGAGTTGTATTGGAAGATTTGGAATTTCATCTGTGGTTGAAAATGAAATTGTAATAAACCAACAATTGCATGCATTTCTTGAGAGTCCAATTGTTATCCCCAAATACATAGTGCGGCAAGCCGCAATGGAAGATGTTTGATGGAATATGGAAAATGGTAAAAACCTCCTAAAATATTTTGACATAAAAAACAAAAATATTGTTCACAATACTATAATGTTTTATTTGCGCACACAAACTTCATTTATGAATGAACTTGCTACATCAACTACCATTGCATATTTGAATAAGGATAATTGTAATAGTTTACCAATAAATCTACCTCCACTCGAAGAACAAATAGAAATCGTCCGCCGAGTAGAACAGCTTTTCAAATTTGCTGACTAAATAGAAGCGCGTTACACCAAAGCAAAACAATTTGTAGATAAACTAACACAATCCATTTTAGCTAAAGTTTTTCGCGGCGAGCTTGTTCCCCAGAACCCGGAAGATGAGCCGGCAAGTGAACTTCTAAAAAAAATAAAAGCTGATAAGGAATTGCTTATTACATCCATTGGCAAAAGGAATAAGAAGGCGGACAAGTGAGAAATTGTGAATAGTCAAGAGGTCAATCCGTCAGCTGACGGAGTGAATGATGAATCTTTGAAATCAATGGTTAGGAAATGGCAACTCTATTATCTAATTCATTCAGATCGTCTGATTTTCTTGGAAAGTGATGTGAAAGAATATTCCCGCACTCTCTGATAACGTGAATAATTCCTTCGTAAAAATTCCCATCGCGAAAATATTCTTCAGTTTTCTTTGCAATACCATTCCATTGACTTTGCTCAATAAGCTTAGTTATACCCGAATCTGGTAGGATATAAAATTGTTTCTCTTTTAATAAAAGAAAGAATAGGATCCCGCTTTGATCCTTTGTTCTATTCATCTTAAATCTAAAAAACTCTTTCACAGCTAAATCGCGAAGAGATATTTTTTTTTCTAATAATCTTCTTTTATACTTAATGCTAACCCGAAGTTCACCTGATGTTTTTAATTCTTGGCGTTTGATTTCGTCAGATATTTTTTGAAGCTCAACGTTCGAAAGTATGTCGTGTATGAAATTTTTAGACATAAATTATCTCTTATAAAAATAGGAAACTAAGATTTGTATTACAAGTTTTTGGATTTAATCCACCTAGGGCAAAAACGTAGCCATGCCTACGACATAGCCCCTATAGGTGGCAGTCCATCGGTACAAAAATTTTGTGTAAATGGGAATCACACTTAATAGCGTGGTAAAGCAGTATAGCCGTTAATACGGAGCATTCGCGATTATTTTTTTAGATAGCAATTCAAAAGGTACCTTGAAAATGAACCAGAAAAAACCTGGTTCTTATCCTCTACCAATATTTTTTATTGGCAGAAAAACTGAACATTGAAAGAAAATTAATGGTTCGATTTCAAGGTAGATTCGTTATATTTACCTTGTAATAGAACCAAGAGGTTAAGAAATGGAAAAAATGATTGAAATATTCGAGAATCATAAAGGTTTTGCTCAAATGAGAGAGCTTAAAAAAGCTGGAATACATACCCGGATTATAGCCAAAGCAGTAAAAGAAGGTGTAATAGAAAAAGTAAAACCCGGTCTCTATAAACTTGTAGAATATCCTTGGGATGAGCACGGTAGTTTTGCCGATGTATGCAATGCAAATAAGAAAGCTGTTGTCTGCCTTCTTTCTGCCGCCTCTTATTGGGAGCTGACAACTTTTAATCCTTCTGAAATTTATGTAGCCGTGCCAAATAATACTGATAAATTCACCCTTGAATATCCTCCGATAAAAGTCTATTACTTTGTAGAAAGATATTATGACCCGGGTATTGAAACGCTAAATACAAAAAGTGGAACAGTCAAAATCTACAATAAAGAAAAAACCATTGGCGATCTTTTTAGATACATCAGCAAAATTGGTGAAGATATTGCTCTTGAATCACTAAAGAATTATATGCGTGATAAAAAAAGAAACATAGGCAATCTGATTGAGTTTTCAGAAAAATGCGGTGTAAAAAGAAGAATGGAACCATTTATAAAAGGAATGCTATAATGAAAAAGCAGAAGGAAATAAAAAATCTTCCTGCATCAGTTCGTGAAAAATTGCGGAACATTTCCATTGAAGGCAAAAAAGATTTTCAAAGCGTTTTACGGCAGTATATTCAAGAACGATTTCTTTATAGAGTCTCTCAATCATTCTACGCAGATACTTTAATATTAAAAGGGGCATTACTATTTCTTGCCTATAACATCAGCCGCTTAAGGCCAACGAGAGATATTGATTTCCTTGTCAATTCAATTTCTAATGAACAAGAAGATTTAAAAAATATTGTAAAAGAGATTTTAAGCATCATTTTTAATGATGGATTAACATTTGACAAAGATGATATAGTGGCTGAAAACATAGTTGAAGACGAAAAATATCACGAAGTTCGAGTAAAATTTAACTGTTACCTTGGAAATGCACGAGAGAGAATTCAAGTAGATTTTGGTTTTGGAGATGAAATAATTGCAGGCCCGGTTGAAATTTTATATCCAACTCTCTTAGACTTTCCAGCTCCAAAATTAAAAGTATATTCAATAGAGTCAGCAATTGCTGAAAAGTTTGAAGCTATGGTTTCAATTAATCAAGCCACAAGTAGAATGAAAGATTTTTATGATGTTATGTTTTTTGCATCGGATTACAAGTT
Organism: Bacteroidota bacterium; assembly: GCA_018828505.1. Lineage (GTDB taxonomy): Bacteria > Bacteroidota > Ignavibacteria > Ch128b > Ch128b > JAHJVF01. The sequence continues at coordinate 12,211 of JAHJVF010000179.1, forward strand.
TAACAAACGTGTTCTTAAAGAAGCTATAATTGCAACGTTCAAGAACCGCAACACAGATTATGATACAAAGTCCTTAATTTTTGGAAATGATTTTAAGAAAAATCCACAAAAGCAACAGTACTGGTTGGCGTTTTTAAAACGAAACAAATTAAATGCTAATGAAGACTTTGCTTTTGTTGTGGAAAAAATTCAAACTTTTATTGAACCGATTTTTATTGAAAATAATATGAATAGTTGGAACAAAGATAATTGGCAATGGGAATAATTTCTTGAAGTTAACTATACACACGAACGAACCTGAACTTGAAAATTATTTTATTGAACAGTTAGAAAGTGAAGGCGGGAAGTTCATCAAAAGTGATGAACTCACAAGAGAGAACTTCGATGCCCCGCTTCTTATTCAATAACCAGAATTAGGCCGATCCGTCATCCATTAGCTGACAGAGATGGACGTATCGATTGGAACCCTCCGAAAAAGTTCATTGCGAATACATATCGCGATAAACCGCATGATTGATGTTTACCCCCGTTGGATATACTTTCCTGCCACAAGATAGCTATGTAGTGGCAGGTAAAAAATATCACTGACTATAAAAATAAGCTATCCAACCTGCCACGAGATAGCCCGCCACAAAATAGCTATGAATGGGCAGGCTATGTATTGGCAGGCGGGGTGAATGAAAGATGCCTGCCCGCCAAATTTTTTAATTAACATTCTGGCAGACGGGGAAAATGGGAAAAATTATTTCTAAAATATTTGAAATTTTTATAATAGCTAACAAACTTAATATTTAGATTTTTTTTCAATTGCTTAAAACTCACCCCTTTTTTTCCCCTCTCTTTCAAAGAGA
>JAHJVF010000533.1 GCA_018828505.1 Bacteroidota bacterium
AATCATACTGTGGTACTAATGTTCTATGACGTATCTTTTAAATTTAAAATCACAAATCTAAAATTACTTTATGTCTCGTATATCAAAAGACGAATACTATTTAAACATCGCGCGGGAAGTATCTCAACGAAGCACTTGCTTACGAAGAAGATACGGCGCTGTAATTCTACAATCAGATCAAATTATATCGACAGGATACTGCGGTGCGCCACGTGGAACCGAGAATTGCATCGATATAAATTTTTGCTTGCGAGAAAAACGAAATGCCAAGCGAGGCGAGCATTATGAATGGTGCCGCTCTGTTCATGCAGAGCAGAATGCAATCATACACTCCAAAAGATTAGATATGCTCAACGCAAAATTATACTTAGTCGGCGTGGATGTAAAGACAGGTCAACTGATGACCGATGCCGAGCCGTGCAAACTTTGCAAACGTATGATCATCAATTCCGGAATTAGTAAGGTTATCACTTACGATGAGAAGAAGAAAATAAAAGTCACAGACGTTGAGAAGGAATGGATAAATAAAAATATGGGAGAGGTGAAAAAAGTGAAGGGTAAATGGGTGGTTCTACAGAACATCGATTTTGAGTGATTGACACAAAGGACATTGTTTGCTTTTTTCCCTCCCATCCTCTATCTTAATTCATCAAAACAATGTGTCGTCCTGAAAAAAGTTGACAAGGTTAATAATGATTTTCTTTCTTTTGTTGATATGTTGATAACTTCGTCATGCAACATATTTCAGCGATGGTGTCATATATCCAATGCTCATATGTGGTCTCAGATCGTTATACAGAGTCACGGCTTCTTTCACAGCTTGCATGGCTTGTTGAAAACTTGTAAATGTCGCGTTCAGATAAAATTCAGTTTTCAGAATACCATTCACACGCTCAGCAATAGCATTCTCATACGGATTGCCTGCCTCACCCATACTAAGCTGTATACCGTGATGCTGAAGCAACTGTACATAGCTGTCAGAACAATACTGGAAACCACGATCCGAATGGTGTATCAATCCTTCTACAAATGGAAGACCTCGCAATGCCATTCTAACCGCGTTGACTGCTCCTTCGGCAGAAAGACTTTGACTGAGATTATATCCAAGAATTTTACGCGAATATACATCAGTAACCAAAAACAGATAACAAAATCCACTCGGCAAACGAAGATACGTCAAATCAGCAACAAAGACTTCGTTTGGCCGACTAAGTGCTATATCCTTTATCAAATTCGTATATACTTTGAATCTATGATGAGAATTTGTTGTAACCGTATATCGTTTCGTTGGCTCTACCAAAAGCCCATTTTCACGCAATATATCAAAGAATTTATCTCTGCCGGGTTTCGATGGCAAACGATTTAAATCATTCTGCATCATGTGGTACAATTTACGTCCACCAACTCGAGGAAGTTTGTACCGGATTTCATTTACCATCCGAACAATTATTTCTTCTTCGAGTTTTTGTGCAACACGATGTTGTTTATACTTATAAAATGCTTGACGGGATATCTTGAGCATATGACACATTTCGGTTATTGTATAATGTCCTTCGTGAAATCTACTGTCTCGTATGCTGCATGCGATGATATCGTGTCGGTCCTTTTTTTTAATTTAATACCGGCTTCATCTTCTAATACCTTGATAGTAGATTCCAATGTGATAATCTTCAACTGTGCTTGTGCCAGCGCCGATTCTAATGCCCGCTTTTGCTGCTCAAGCTCTTTGATTTTGTCTTTTTCATCTTTCATCTCAATGCGGATAACTTTGTTCATTAAATGTGCTTTACCAAATTTCTTTAACCATTGCGAAATTGTTCCACATCCAGTAATATCGTATATTTTCATGGCTTCTGAGATACTTAATTTACCACTTTCTATCTCAGATACAACTTTTTGTTTAAATGCTAAACTGTATCGATGAAATATTCTTTGTTTATACATGTGACTTATCCTTTATTTAGGTTCTTTTTTTGTCAACCTATTTCAGGACAAGACACACTGTTCTCCGCTCTCTGCTCTTAGCTCTCTGCTCTTTTCACCAGTTACCGACTACAGGTTTGACAAATCGGTTACTTTTGTGATAGTGCCGTCTTTGATTTGAATAATTCTGCTTCCGGATTTTCGGACGAGGTC
>JAHJVF010000180.1 GCA_018828505.1 Bacteroidota bacterium
GAACATTCTTTTCATTAATTCAATTCAAATGTGGGGCGGCGGCGAAGTCTTTTTGATGGACATTATGTCGGGTATGAAGGAACGCGGACACAATGTTCATTTGCTTTGCAGATCAGAAACCGAATTAGCCGAAAATGCTCTCAAGCTCGGATTTGATGTGACGACAATACGTTTTGGCGGGGACTTCGATCCAATTGTAATTTGGAAAACAAAACAGCTTATAGAGAAGAATAAAATAAATGTGGTTTGTACGAACCTGGATAAAGAGCTTCGTTTCGGCGGAATTGCAGCAAAGCTTGCAGGTGTAAAAGGAATAATTCCGAGCAGAGAAATTGACAGACCATTAAAAAATATTCTGCGGTATCGATTCATTTACAATTTTTTAGCAACGCATTTAATTGTGAATTCACAGGCAACAAAAAATACTGTCATCAATAGTGCCCCCTGGCTTGACGAAAATAAAATTAGTGTGATCTATAAAGGAATTTCTCTTGAGCCATTTGACAATCCGCCGACTTCCAAACTGAATGAAGAATTAGGATTAAATGAAAAAACAAAATTTATAACTTTCGTTGGGCAGCTTGAAAAACGAAAAGGAATAAAAAATCTGCTTGATGCTTGGAAATCAATTCATAAGAACCATACCGATGCAGTTCTGCTGATCATCGGTAAAGGACCTATGCAGGGTTTTATCGAGGACTTCATAAATTCAAATAATCTTCACTCACAAGTTAAACTACTCGGATTCAGAAATGATATTCCTTCAATTCTATTGCAATCTTATTTACTGACACTCCCCTCTTTGTATGAAGGATTTGGATATGTATTGGTCGAAGCGATGGCTGCACGGATTCCAACTGTTGCAACAAATGTAAGCAGCATCCCGGAAATTGTTGAAGACAAAAAGACAGGGCTGCTCGTTCCAATCGAAAATTCTCAAAAGTTAGCCGAAGCAATTTCCTATCTATTAAATCATCCCGATGAAGCAAAAAAAATGGGGTTTCTGGGAAGAAAAGTCGTTGAAGAAAAATTCACAATCAATTTAATGATTGATAAGTTTGAACAGGTATTCCTAACGGCAATTGAAAATACTCCGTAGCTGACCAAAAAATAATTATTTACTTCCTAAGTCTAATAGAGCTTGCCTGCCCGACGCAGGAGTCTGTTGCACAAGTCTATTATGTCACCTTGAGCGGAGCGAAAGGTCTAATTTTTTTAGAAAAGAGATGCTTCATCCGTCAGTCGACTGATTCAGCCAGCCCGCCTCTTTTACCACACGATGGCTGGCGGGCATGACAAATTTTGAGTTCTGCAACAGGCTCGCAGGCGGGTCGAAGTGTGACTTTTATAAAAAATTGTCAGGTTTCGACCCGCCTGCTTCGGGCAGGCAAGCTCAACCTGACAATTTTCTACATTTTGGGGACCCCCAGTAAAAATTTAAAATATCAAAAATAATTCATGATCATTAATCAGTTAGCCCTGCATAATGAATTGCGTTGAATAAAAGCTTGAACGTTCCGAAAGTTTGGTGGCGGTTCTGTACACCGAATCCCATCAATATCACTCTTCCTTTTTTCTGCTTAACATCCACAATAGCTGCTTTCTTATACAGATAATCTTCTCCGAGTAAGTAGCCTGATTTAAGCAAGTTCAAAGTCGGATATCTTGCAATCACAGTTCGATCAAACTGCCCGAAAGGAATTGAAGTTTGAAATGCAATATTTGAATTTTGATAACCGATTATCTCATCTTCCAATCCATATCCAATCGGATGGGAGTTATCAACATTGATCTTGATCAACGAACCGGGGCAGAAGAATTGATCGCTCTTAATATTTTTCAAAGTGTTTGTTACTCTCAATCCCAGATCTTCAATTGCGAAATTACATGCTTCACCCAAGGTGATAACAAAGCCGCCATCTTTTTCGACGAAGGATTTTAGATTCTCCAATCCAATTCGTCCAATTCCGCTGTCATATTCAGGCGGTTTAGGGCGATTGTATCTTGCATTTTCACCTTGATAGTAACCTGTTTTTATCAAATCACCACTCATAGATGGGATAATTATCACATCATATTTTTCTTTCAAATTTTTTGTTTTGAAATCCTTGTTGTGCAACGTAACAAAATCAAATTCAAAGTTTTCGAGTAAAAGCCGCGTCCATCCTTCATCCATATTTGCTGTGAAAGGCTGATAAAGTCCAACTTTTACTTTTTTCAATTCTTTAAGCTTGGATTTATCGATCTCACCGACCGAAAATATTTCTACATGCAGCTCATCGGCAAGTTTTCTTAATTGTTCTCTTATCTTTGAGTTCTGTGCGATCACAACGGAACCGGCTGAAAATTCTTTTTCACTTATTTTTATTTTTTCGTTTAACAAAAAAATTTGAACTCCACGCTTCTGCAAACGATTGATCAAAGTTGAGTTAACATTCAATCCCGCAGGTGCAATAAAATATTTACCTTCACTCTCTTCAACTTTCCCTTTTTGGTAATTAGCATCGGTTAGTAATTGAAAACCGGACGTAAAAGGTTTATCGATTTGAAAATATTTAACTCCCATTAAATATGGCAATGTCCATCCGGCAACATCATACGGTCGAATCGGACTTTCAGTTTTAGCTTTTCGTAGATCAGGATAAAGCTGTTCTTCCAATAAATCTTTTACATATCTGCCTTTGGGCTGAGCAAGCTGTATTACATAGCTGTCAGCAGGGTAGGTAACATTATCAATCTTAAATTCTTTGTCGGAGAAATGAACTTCAACTCCTGCCAATTGAAGCACTTCTATCATTTTTGAAGTAGTTATTGGATCGTTCTGATTTCTCGGCACAATGAATGCAAAAGGTTTTTCGGTTTTACCTTTTTCCACTGCATCTCTTCCCATTAAATAATAATTGAAAAGAAAATCCTCTTTGAACATTGACGATGTTTCGATGAGACTGTACGTCATGGCAATTTCATAATCGACTATGTCACGCAGTCTCCACCATCCGCCGCGCCATGGATTTGAATAGTTTGTGCGAATATCGTAAGTGGTCAATTCCGTAGTAGCACGAACCTCAGACGGATCGATATAAATTGGACTTGCTATGTTGCAGCTTGCCATTTCAGAAAGAAGTGCAATTTGATTATGCCAAAGTCCGCAATCGCTTGCGGGTCCCTGCCACCAGCCCTCAAATATTGCTTGATCAATAATCCCGGTAAATCCTTGCTGTTCGAGATGCAGCGAAGTAAGTCCACCGATAACTTTATGCCATTTCCAGATCAAAGGATGAACATTAGGATTGATAGGATCTTTGTAAGGAACAACGAACAATCTTGCACCGCTGCTTCCCATTTGATGCTGATCGAGCCAAATCTGCGGAAACCATTTGTGCCAGGCTATGTTTATAACATTGCGTGTTTCAGGAAGATTGAACATGAACCAATCGCGGTTGTTGTTGTGTCCTGCATAAACATGATAAAGATAGGGCATTGAGCTGCCGTCGTACTCTGTATTTAAATATTTGTTATACCAATTTACCATCATCGTTGTACCATCGGGATTAATCGAAGGCATCAGAATAAAGATCACATCATTTAATGCATCGTTAATTTTTGGAGGGGCTGAATTTACGATAAGATCGTACGCAAGTTCCATAGACATTTGCGATGATGCGATCTCTGTCGAATGGATGTTACAAGTTACAAGTACAACAACTTTGCCCTCTTTTGATAATTTTTTTGCTTCGTCTTCTGTAATCTTTCTTGGATCGGAAAGGGTTTTGACAATATTTCTGTAACGCTCAAGATTTTTAATATTTTCTTCTGTACTGATGATTGCCATGAACATATCACGCTTTTGAACTGACTTACCGATCTCTTCATATACAATTTTGTTTGAATGTTCGGCGAGATGCTTAAAGTATTTTTGGATGGTTTCGTAGTCGGCGATTTTATAATCAGTACCCACTTTGTAACCAAGAAATTCTTCCGGTGATTTAAGTGATTGTGAAAATAATTGTGATGAGATAATCAGAAAAACAATTAACAAACGTAACATCTTTCCTCCGTTAGATGAATTGGAAAACAAATACTATTCAAAAATTCTTGAGGCTAAACTTTTCTTGTTCTCTTAATAACATAAGTTACGCATATTTGAAAAACTAATACCAAAATCCGAAATCCTAAACAATCCGTCAGTTGACGGATTAAGCTTTTTGCAGCGTTCTACATGATTTTGCGTAACTTTAGTTAATAATATGAAATTACTTTTCAATTTCCTTGATTATTTGTTGTGCACATTCTTCAATTGAGTGGGTGGATGTATTAACACGGAAGTCCATGAACTCTTCGTACATCGGAGCCCGCCGGTTGAAAGCAAAAACAATATCATCTTCAATGTTTAGAAGTGGATTTAGCTTCGGGCGTGTGGAGTCGTGCATAACTCTATTTTTAATATCTTTCAGCCCCGCAGAAACATAAACCAGGAAGCCCCGTATTCTGAGGTGGTCAATGTTCAGTGGATTTTCAACTACTCCCCCTCCGGTGTCAATCACCGACTCATCTTCATCAGAGATTTTTTCAATTATAGAGGCTTCCACTTCCCGAAAATATTTCCATCCATTTTCGACGACAATTTCTTGAACTGTTTTATTCTCCTGCTTCTCAATTAAATCATCGCTGCTGATCACCTTCATCGATAGTTTTTTTGAAAGAATTTCAGCGAGAGAAGATTTTCCGGCACCACGGAAGCCGATCAGAACAATATTCATAATTTAAAGGCTCTCTTCATATTGTTGAACTCACTCCAAAAATTAGGGAAAGATTTTTTTACACACTTTGGATTACGAATCTTAATTTTAGGATTCATCAAGCTCGCTAATGCAAAACTCATTGCCATTCTGTGATCGTTGTAAGTTGAAATTTCAGTCGGCAGAATTTTGCCAGGTGTGATCTCCAAACCATCATGAAACTCTTTTACTTCTGCACCAATTTTTCTCAGCTCAATTGAAAGTGCATGCAATCGATCGGTTTCCTTCAATCTTAAGTTGTGAACATTTCGGATTTTTGTTTTCCCTTCAGCGAAACATGCGGTAACTGCGAGAGTTTGTACAATATCGGGAGATGAATTCAGATCGACAGAAATTCCTCTTAGATTTTTTCCTTTAACAATTATTCCGGATTTACTTTTTTTGATCTCACATCCCATCTTTGCCAACAAGTCGACAAATTTCAAATCTGCTTGTAAAGAGGATTGTCCAAGTTCTTTAACTCTCAGTGTTTTCTTCGCTATAGCAGCAGCAGCGAGAAAATATGAGGCCGATGATGCATCAGGTTCGATAGATATTTCCGATGGCTGATACTTTTGATTTTTGCCAAGAGTAAATTTCTTATAGCCAACATTTTTAACTATGACACCGAATTGCTTTTGCATAGCAAGTGTTAGGTCAACGTATGGTTTTGAAACTAAGCCGCTATCAACATGGATTTCTGAACCGTTACTCATAAAAGGTAAAATCATCAAAAGAGCAGAAAGAAATTGACTGCTTTCAGAGGCATCTATCTTAATTTTTCCTCCTAAATTATTTCCTCCTTTAATTATTATCGGAGGAAAATTTTTTGATGATTTTATTTCAACACCGGCTTGCTCAAGTGCTTTAACAAGACTTTTAATCGGGCGTTGACGCATGCGTTTTGATCCATCCAGAACTACTTTTCCTTTATTCAAGGAAAGCAGCGCCGTTAAGAATCTAAAGGTTGTCCCGGCATTACCGCAATAAATTTTAATTCCGCTTTTAGAGAAATTACCGCCAAGGCTGAAGACTTCTACTGAATTATTCTTCGTAACGATCTCAACACCAAGTTTTCTCAAAGATTTGATCATATAATTCGTGTCATCACAGAAAGAAAAATTATTGATAACACTTTTTCCATTTACTAACGACGCTAAAATTAATGCTCGATTGCTAAGACTTTTAGAAGGAGGAGGAGTAAAAACGTACATTTATTTAAAATGATTTATTGAAATTTTTTAGGAGATACTTTCGCATTTTGTTTCGGGGGAGATTTGACTTCGTAAATAATTCAAACTGAATGTGAGCCTGTTCGAGAAAGAAATCAAATCCGTTAATGACTTTGCAGTTATGCTTTTTTGCAAGTGAAATAAACTTCGATTCGAATGAATTTAATGCAACGTCCATGATTAGTTTGACAGAACCCTTTTCTAGAACTCTCCGTGTAGTTGATAATAAATATTTATTTTCACCGGGTGTTGCATTTATTATTACGTCAAAATATAAATCTTTTTTTCCAATATTATCAAGTAAAATAATTTTAAATTCTTCAGCGAGTAATTTAGCTCTCTGCATGGTTCGATTGGTTATGAAAATCTTGTTCCGAAATTCTCTTAAAGCGTATATCATCGCACGGGCAGTTCCGCCTGCCCCGATAATCAGTACATTTCTATTTTGAAGCATCAAGTTTTTTTTAATAAGATTTTTCATCCCAAGATAATCGGTGTTCGATAGATGAATCTTGCCCCCCTTAAACAATACCGTATTTGCCGAGCCAATATGCTTTACTATAGATGGAACTTCTTTTGGAAGAAAAATAATTTTTTCTTTATGTGGAATTGTAACACTCAATCCGCCAATATAATTTTGGAATGTTTTAACAAATCTCTGAACATTTTCAGTTAAAAAGTTCACGTAGGCTGCGTTGATATTTCTTATCGAATATCCATAATTATGGAAAAGCCAGCTTTTACTTTGTTCAAGCGGTTTACCAATTATCCCAAAAATTTTTGTATTACGATTGATTTGTTCATGATTAAATATTTTTACGAGCTTTTCAATTGGTAATTGCCCGGCTGCTGTTTCTGAATTTTCGGTGACAGAAGAATAAGTTAAATGACTGCCAAATTTTTTCCCGAGAATACGACTGACTTTCCCAAGCTCACCCATACAGTGTGCTGCGAGTTTAATTTTATTCTTTTGTGCATATTCGAGCAGACGGAATATTTTTTCATTCTCCTCGATTGAATTTGCATAAACGGAAATTTTATTAACATCAGCTTTTACCTTTATCATTCTCTCTAAGATACGCTTAAGCTCAGCAAATCCTGTGGTTCGGAAAAAATCATGATAGGAGAGTATTATCTTAGATTTTTGCGATTGAAGGATCAACTCGTTGATGTTTTTCTTCCCCCAATTAAAATCTATATCTATAAATTTTACATTACATTGACATGCTGTATGATAGAGCTCCTTGATTCGACTAAAAGTGGTTTTAGAAATATTCTCTTTTCTGAAAGTGATGATTTTCTTTGTTGATTTATCCTGGAGGATATCGTAGAAGACTTTCAGTTTGATGTTTTCAATTCGAACTTCAAGTAGATAGGCAGAGTATTTCCTTGCAGTCTTAACTGCATTAAAATATTCGGAAAAATTTTTAGGAGAACAAGAAAGGACTAACATTTTATTTATTATACGCTGACTTTACTACGTATCTTTCGACTAAAATATTGTACTCGCATTTACCGATTTTGGATATTAGCGAAAAACCAACTCCGTTTTTATTTTTCTTTTTATCAAACAATATTTTCTTCCAGATTGAATTAAAATCATACTTCCGGCGAATATTTTTACTCAGCCCAAACTTTTCGAGAATATTTTTAATTCTCTGAAGGTCGTTCTCACTTAACTTACCCAATTGATTTGATATTTGAGCTTCAACTAAAATTCCCTCGGCAACTGCGAAACCATGCTTAACACGATAATTTGAACAGGCTTCAATTGCATGCCCAACTGTATGACCAAAGTTTAATATCTTTCTTAGCCCAGTCTCGTTTTCATCTTGCTCAACAATCTTACTTTTTATTCCAACTGATTGCTTAATACAATACTGAAGTGTCTGCGGATTTCTTTTTAATAGTCCGTTGATATTTTTTTCTAAGTAACCAAAAGCTTTTTCATCTGCTATAATAAAACTTTTTACGATCTCTGCTAAACCATTAAAGTATTCTTCCTCAGGAAGAGTTTGAATAAAATCAATATCAATTTGGACATGTGCAGGCTGATATATTGTCCCTATCAAATTTTTTGATTCGGGTAGATTAATTCCTGTCTTACCGCCGACCGAACTATCGACCTGTGAAATGATTGTAGTCGGAACTTGAATATATTTTATACCACGCAAAATTGTAGAAGCTAAAAATCCTGCTATATCCCCCACAACGCCTCCACCGAAAGCAATCAGTAACGATTGACGTGAAGGATTCAATTTAATTATCTCACGTTCAAGCTTGTCTCTCACTTTTTGAGATTTACTTTTTTCTCCCGCGGGTATTGTTATTACAAACGAGCGATGCTCCTTACTAGAAAGAAAAACTGCTTTAATTTCTGAATTATAAATCCTTTTTACATTTGAATCAGTAACGACGATGCATTTATCGGGAGCAAATTTTTGAGGAATTAATTTCTTCAAAGAAGAAAAATCCTTTCGGCCGATTTGAATTTTATAAGTTCGGTCTGATCGTTTGTTGAGATTGACTTTTATTTCCATTAAAAGGTGAGAGTTTTACCGACGGCTTCAGCAATTTTTTTTGATTTTTTCATCAACTCTTCGAATTGTTCGAGACGAATTGCCTGATCGGAATCGGAATACGCAAGTTCGGGATGATGATGTACTTCAAGCATTAAGCCATCTGCACCGGCAGCAATTGCCGCAAGACTCATTGGTAAAACGTAATCACGCTTGCCTGTTGCGTGACTTGGATCAACGAGAATAGGTAGATGGCTTCGCTGTTTAATTGCCGGAATAATGCTGAGATCTAGCGTGTTCCGGGTATAATCCGAAAATGTTCTGATTCCTCTCTCACAAAGTATAACATTTTTATTTCCGCCGATCAAAATATATTCGGCACTAAAAAGAAATTCTCTCAATGTTGCCGAAAAATTTCGCTTCAGCAGAACTGGCTGCGAAATCTCCCCCACAGCACGTAGCAAATTCACGTTGTGCATATTTCTCGCTCCGATTTGAATTATATCGACAATCCCTTCGAAGTGTTTTAAGTCGTTGTAGTCAAGCAGTTCTGTAATTATTTTTAATCCGGTTTCATATTTTAACTGCTCGAGCATTTCGAGTGCACGCTTACCCAATCCTTGAAACGTATAAGGATTTGTTCTGAACTTGAATGCACCGGCACGAAGAATTTTAACACCATTCCTCTTTAATGAAAATGCAACTCTCTTTAATTGCTCTTCCGATTCAACTGCACACGGACCAGCAATTACGGTTAATTCCTTACCCCCTATTTTCACATCGCCCAGGTCGATCACCGTTTCAAGTGCATTTACGTTTTTGTACACAAGTTTATAATCTTCGTTAAGTGTAACTACATACTCAACATTGGGTAAAGATTTGAACAAGTCAACATTTGAATCAAAGTTTGGCTGTGTGAGAATTACAGTTTTATCGATATTTTTTAATATCGAAAACTCAAGTCCCATTCTCTGAACGTGTATTAAAACACTTTCAATTTCAGCTGTAGTTGCACTATTCTGCATCACAATTATCATAAAATGCTCTTATTACCTCTCTTGGTTCGAACTTTTATATCTTTTATATTTGTACATAAAAATTGGATTCTACAATATAATTCAAAAAGAAATATTCAATCCAGAACTTTGTCCAATACTAAAATCCAGATGGATAATATTAATCTCATCTCAAAAATAATGCAATTAAAAATATGAATCAAAATATACTTAGAGTTGGCCATAGTCCCGATCCTGATGATGCTTTTATGTTCTACGGACTGGCTTTTAATCATGTAAAAATAGATAATTATAAAATAGAGCATGTGCTTGAAGATATTCAATCTTTAAATATTCGGGCAATGAAAGGCGAACTGGAAGTTACAGCGATTTCAGCCCACACATTTCCCTATGTCGCAGATAAGTATTATATAATGCGGACAGGTTCAAGCATGGGAATCGGATATGGGCCCGTAATTGTATCAAAAAAATTTTCTACACTTGAAGAACTGAAAGGGAAGAAAATTGCTCACCCCGGTGAACTGACCACCGCAACATTATTAACAAAAATTTACCTGAATGATTTCCAGCCGCTTGCATATCCTTTTGACGAGATTTTTGATGCAGTTGAAAAGAATGAAGTCGATGCAGGTGTGATAATCCATGAAGGACAGATAACGTACAAACAGCTCGGTTTCAAAAAAATTCTTGATTTTGGTGAAGTATGGCAAAAAGAGACAGGACTTCCACTGCCTCTTGGACTTGATGTCGTCCGAAAAGATCTCGGTTACGATATGGCTGTAAAAATTTCAAGCGGATTAAAAAATTCAATTGAGTTCGGATATCAAAACATGAAAGATGCCGTTACCTATGCTTTAAAATTTGGACGTGGTTTAAGTTTTGAACTCGGAGAGAAATTCATAAAAATGTATGTGAACGAATTGACAATTGATATGGGCGATGAAGGTAAACGTGCGCTCGAATTATTGTTTCAAAAAGCTTTTGAGAAAGGATTAATTAAACATAAAGTAGAAATTGAATTGGTTTAAAAAATAAAAAATGATTTTTTATTCACAATTTAAGCCTCATATTTGAGAAGGATACTTTAGCATGAAAATTATTTTTGTTTTACTTCCAATAATCATCGCAGTAATATTGGTTTCTTGTAAAAGCAACCCTTCGGAACCGCAAAATCAAAATGTCATTCCGAGTTTTGATTATGTTCAGAAAGAGATCTTTAATAAAAGTTGCGCGGTTGCGGGCTGTCATGCTTCAACAAACGATGCGACTTATGCCCAGCATGGGTTAGTTTTAGAGCAATCCGTCTCATTCAATAATTTGATTAACACACCCACTAAAAATCTTGAAGCTGCATCGGCTGGATTAATGAGAGTAAAACCACTTCATGCTGATAGCAGTCTTCTCTATCATAAACTCCATTTCGGTCCGTCTCATCACTCAAAAGATTACGGAAATCCGATGCCTCTCGGAGGAATTGCTTTGACAAATGGTCAGATAGAATTTATAAGACGCTGGATAGAAGCAGGCGCGCCTCAAACTGGCACTGTTGTTGACGCAAAAGTTCTGAACGATACAACTCGTTATGACGTAAACTTCTTCACTCCGCTTCCGCCCCCAGCGCAAGGTATACAATTAAAAATAGAACCTTTTGCGGTTCAACCGAAATTCGAAAGAGAAATATTCGTTTACAGGAGACTAAATAATCCCGCAGAAATATATGTGAATCGGCTGCAAGTCAAGATGCGTCTGAACAGTCATCATTTTTTATTGTACACTTTTCGTAAAGATATTCCGTCTAACATCGTTCCTCAATATGATGTAATTCGCGATATCAGAAATCCTGACGGAAGTCTTAATTTCAGCAATATGAGACCTATGGCATACCACGTTTTCTTTGCAGGCGCCGGAACGACATATTTAGATTACAAACTCCCCGATAGTGTTGCTCTTAAAATCCCCGCTAACTTTTCGCTTGATATGAACACTCACTATGCAAACAAAACTTCTTCTCCTATAAACGGCGAGGTTTATTGCAATCTTTTCGCCGTTAATCTTTCCAAAATCAAGTACACAGCCGGCACTTTGAATCTCGCAAATACCAACCTCGTGCTGCCTCCCAATAGTGTTACGACGTTAACTAAAAATTTTATCGCCGATTCCACTATTCGTGTTTTTATGCTAATCTCGCACACACATTC
>JAHJVF010000181.1 GCA_018828505.1 Bacteroidota bacterium
ATGGGAGGTATGGCTTTGATATTTCTTGGAGTTTGTTTTTATTTGATTGAGATCAAAAATATAAAATGGTGGACACAACCATTCTTAGTTTATGGTATGAACGCGATTGCATCATTCTTCCTCTCAAGTTTGGTTGCGAATCTGATGGGAATAATTAAATTAACCGGTGCAGATGGGAAAGAAGTTTCATTGAAAGGTGTGATTTTTACAAATGTATTTTCGGGTCTCTCTACTCCGATGAATTCGTCTCTCTTCTTCGCTCTGTCTTATATAATCTTTTGGTATTTATTGATGCTTATCCTTTATAAGAAGAAGATATTCATTAAAGTTTGAAAGAATTAGAATGATTTTTACAGGGACATTTTCTAGCAATGCTTTTGGATAACATTCTTGAAGGGGAATCTTGAAAAAGTAGATTCGTTTGCTGAAGATCACAATATTTAAGCTTCCTAAACTTAGAAAGCATCATTCAACATTTCCTAAATTAGGTGTAGTCGTTTCATTATTATCAAGGTTATCTTTTATTTTCTTTTTTATTTCTATCTCAACTCCTTCATGGGAATTGCCTTTAACCAATAGATTCAACTCTGGACAAAAAGCTGAATATTGATTCTCGCCATCTCTTCTTACTAAAATTTCATAATTCTTTTTATCCACTGATATTTCCTTTCGTGAATTTTTATAACTTTGCATTCAATATAATTAATGATGAAAATAAACCAATCCAATAAATCATGACAAATACCCCTTCTCAAACGAATAAGCCGGAAAAACTTAAAACGATTCTATCAATATTCTTCATTCTTTCGGGAATGACGGGGTTGATCTATCAGGTAGTATGGTTCAAATATCTCGCTCTGTTCCTTGGCAATACAACGTATGCTCAAATGATCGTACTTGCAACATTTCTTGGCGGACTTGCTCTTGGAAATTATTTTATTGGTCGGAAGGTGGATAAATTTTCAAATCCATTAAAAGTATACGCAATACTCGAGCTAATTATTGGTGTATACTGTTCCTTATATCCCATGATGAATTTATTCCTGGGGGGCATTTACACCGATATGATGATATCAATTGGATTTGATTCAAATTTATTATTCTACAATGCATTCAGGTTTTTCTTGAGCGCATGTCTGATCCTTTTGCCAACAATATTAATGGGGGGGACGCTCCCGGCATTAACAAAATTCTTTGTTGAAAAATTGAATGATGTCCGGAAAGAAACTGCAACACTATATTTTTTGAATTCATTCGGCGCGGTTGTGGGTGTTTACTTTGTCGGTTTCGTCTTGATTGAAAATTTTGGTTTCGATATCACTATTTACATTGCTGCGTTTATAAATATTTCGATTGGACTGATTTCGCTCAATCTTTCTTCCTCAACGTCGAATAAGGATGAATATCAATCAATAGAAGAAGAACCAATACAGGGTGAGAGAGAGATTTTCAGCAAGACGATGATCTTGATTTCAATAATCGTTGCCGGAATTTCAGGGATGGCTGCGCTGCTTTATGAAATGGTTTGGGTTAGAGTGTTGATAACGATATTTGGTTCATCAACCTACTCATTTTCAATTATGCTTATGTCATTCATAAGCGGGATTACCATAGGGAGTCTGATCGTAACTTCCGATAGATTCAAAAAATTCGATAAAATAAAATTGATCATTATTTGTCAGTTTGCCATTGCAACGAGTACAATGCTCGTACTTCCAATCTATGAAAGGCTTCCATACTATTTCTGGATAATATCATCCTTATTTGTAAAATCAGAATCTACTTTCGGAATTTTTCTAAGCATAGAATTTTTTATCTGTTTTCTTCTAATAGTCATTCCGACAATTTTTATGGGGATGACACTTCCATTGGTCGTCGAGATTGTTTCTTCTGCTTCAAAGAGGGTTGGATACTCCGTTGGAACAGTTTTTTCGGTAAACACTGCAGGTACAGTGATTGGAGTGCTTTTAACAGGATTAGTGTTCATTCCAATGTTAGGAATTAAAAACACATTTGAAGTCGGTATTTTAATGAATCTCCTCGCTGCGATTATCCTAATTGTATTCTATCAGAATTTTAGGGTGAGAAATAAACTCACTGTACTTATAAGCACGGTAATCATCGCTGCTCTTTATTTTATCTTAAATCCGCAATGGAATGTAAACTTAATGTTGAGCGGAGTATTTAAAAGATATCATGACACACCGCAAAAATCATTTTCCGAATTCAAGAAATTTCTCGAACAGAAAGAGGTTCTATTTTACAAAGAAGGTTTGAATGCAAATGTTGGAGTGGTTCAGGAAGCGGGGGAAAATTCAAACAGAGTTTTGATTATTAACGGCAAACCGGATGCGAGTGACATAACCGATATGCCAACACAAGTTTTGCTCGGACAAATCCCGTTGATGCTTCATCCCGATCCGAAAAATGTCTTCGTGGTAGGATTCGGAAGTGGTGTAACCATAGCTTCTGCACTCACACACGACGTCAAAAAAGTTGTTTGCGCTGAAATATCATCAGAAGTCATTGGAGCCTCTTATTTATTTGAGGATGTAAATGATAATTGTTTAAGTGATCCAAGATTAAAGGTTTTTGTTGAAGACGCTCAGACTATCTTGAAATTATCTAAAGAAAAGTACGACGTGATAATTTCCGAGCCATCGAATCCATGGATAAGCGGGATAGGGAATTTATTTTCAAAAGAATATTTCATGAACTGCAAAGAGAAGCTGAATGAAAACGGCTTGATGGTGCAGTGGTTCCATATTTATGAAATGGAGGATGAGATATTAAAGCTCGTGATGAACACATTTAATGAAGTCTTTCCATTTGCAGAGATTTGGACTTCAACGTTTGGTGATATAATTATAGTCGGATCTGAAAAAATGATGAAAGCTGATTTCAGTATGCTGAATCAGAAATTTAATAAGGAAAAGGTTAGAAAAGATTTTCAGAAAATTAAAATGGAAAATCTTTTAACCTTTTTGTCATGTCAGACTATTTCACCGGAAGGTTTTTATGCACTATCGAATAGTAAAAACATTAACAGTCAATTTAAGCCGCTTCTCGAATTTCAAGCACCGAGATCATTCTTTATCGGCAAAACAAGTATGCTCGTCTATAATAATGATGAACGTTTCGATACTTTGAGTAATCTTTATCTCAAAGATTTTGTCAAAACACAAAGAGTAGACAATAATGAAATTCTCTCTGCAGCGAAGTATCATTTTTCAAAATCACAAAACTACAGATTGGCTTATGCGTATTCCAAATATGTGAGAGAACTCAATCCAAAATCATTTGAGGCAAACGTGTTATTTTTGGAGGCAAAGGAAAAGCTATCTATGAATGATGCTGTCCGTAGTGAATTGGAGTCGCTGCTGAAAACTTTTCCGGATTCATCAACTTTATTAAATAGATACGGTAATATTCTCCTTAACGAAAACCTCAATGCAACAAATTCGATTCACGTTTTTGAGCTGGCAGAGGCAGAAAAAATTTTTCTAAAAGCTGTTCGCAAAGATACACTCTCACAGGTAAGACTATATATTCAATTAGCCTCTGCTTTTCTTCAGAATAGCGAACTAAATAAAGCAATTGAATACTGCGAAAAAGCGGAGAGTATCTTGAAGGATAGAAGAGATCTTTTGCATTTGATACCGCTGTCAGATTTTTACTATACATATTCTTCAGTAAGTATGTATTTGAACAATTACGAAAAAGTAATCGAATATTTTCTTCAGTTTATAAACACAAATCCTAATCATCCGCGAAAGGAATTTCTAAAAAGAAAATTAGATTGGAGATTGAAGATTCAAAACCAGGAGACGAAAGCAATCATAATCAAATAGTCTCTGATTGTAGGGCATCTCTAAAAACTTGAATTAATGACTAAAGTCCGCAGAGACTAGCCTGCCAAATCATAGCCTGCCCCTTCATAGCTATTTTGTGGCGGGCGTTGTCGTGGCAGGTATGTTTTTGTAACCCCACGCTTAAGAGGCTGTGTGAATAATACACTTATTCAACTTGTCATTCCCACGAAAGTGGGAATCCATTCAAATTTCAAAGTTTTTGGATTC
>JAHJVF010000182.1 GCA_018828505.1 Bacteroidota bacterium
AGTATATTTTGAAGAATTCGAAACAAAGCAAGAAGCATTAAAAAGAGAAAGGTGGTTGAAGAGCGGTCATGGTAAAAAATTTCTAAAAGAGAAATGTTTATAAATAAAGGTCGCAGGTTCAATCCCGACGGAGTCGGGACTTGCCCCCGCTACTGAGAAGAAGCTGAACTCAAGTTCAGCTTTTTTATTTTAAAGATGATAGCTCGTCCGCCAAAGTCGGATAAATCGGGCTCATATCCCGAAAGCTTTCGGGACGCAGGTTCTCACGAAGTGATGGCTCTGCCAAAGTTAAGAGAACGAAACGAGCGAAATCCCGACAAATATCGGAATCCTGCCCCATTTCTTAAAAATCTTAAGCCGAGTAGTGTTTCCTATTATATTTCTATTACTCACCATCCAGCTTATATCCGACTGGTGTTATGTCATTAATTCATTTCGCCTCAGGCTACTAAGAACGAAATGCTAAAATAAGAGTCGAAGTATATGATTTAGTTTTTAGATCCAAAGTGTTATTATTGTACTATTATTTGATAATGATAGAAGTTATAAGTTGAGAGTAGCAAGATTAATATTTATAATATATTTAGGATTGATAACCATTCTTCCATGTCCAATTTATAGTGGTTGTTCTGAGGAACTGACCAAAGATTATACAACAAATAACTTGGGCGATAATGATGATTGCGATCAAGGATCAAATGATTGTAGTCCTCTAGCGCAATGCAACGGTTGTCTTGGTTTTGTAACTTTAGTTCATAATATTAAAACAAAACCGTTTCAAATTAATAACAACAACCTAATAACATTTAACTTACCACAAAAGGATTTTTACTTACAAATCTGGCAACCGCCAAAGATTTCATAGCTCTAGGTCTTATTTATTCTTAATTATTTTTAACGATTGGAGAAGCTATGAAATCACATTCAATTATCATCTTGTTTTTAGTGTTCACAACAAATGTTGTTTCGCAAAATATTTTTAAAGCAGTTGTAAAAGAAAAAAAAACGCAGCAACCTATTATCGGTATTAATGTAATAATAAAAGGAACTACAGTTGGCGCTGCATCAAATTGGGAAGGCTTGATAGAAATAAAAAATGTTCCTGATGGAAATCACGAATTCATTTTTTCATCTATCGGATACAAAGTATATTCTCTCAAACTCCTCTTTCCTCTAGGAGAACAGAGGGAGTTCGAGATTTTCCTTGATGAAAAAGCAGAAGAATTGGAGGAAATTCAAGTTACGTCTACAAGAGCATCGAGATTAATAAATGATGAGCCGACGCGAATTGAAGCAATTACATTTGAAGAAATTGACGAAAAATCTTCTATGGACCCATCTAATATCTCGATGCTTCTGAGTGAAAGCACAGGAATTCAAGTCCAGCAAACTTCTGCTGCAAGCGCAACCAATACTTTTCGGATTCAAGGGCTGGATGGAAGATACACTCAACTCTTAAGGGATGGATTTCCGTTATACAGCGGTTTTTCTGGAAGTTTTAGTATCAATCAGATACCACCTTTAGACTTAAGCCAAATAGAAATTATTAAAGGGAGTTCATCAACACTTTACGGCGGTGGAGCTATTGCCGGATTGATAAACTTGATCTCAAAAAAACCAAAAGAAAAAAGAGAACTTTCTTTTTTAATAAATGGAACTACCGCTAAGGGTTTAGATCTAAGCGGGTATTTATCACAAAAGTATGAGGCAATTGGGTATACAATATTTGCATCAAGAAATACGCAAAAAGCTTATGACAATAATGGTGATAATTTTACTGATCTTCCGGAAATAGAAAGGTATTCAATCAATCCAAAGCTATTTTTCTATTTCGATGAGAATAACTCCCTTCAAATTGGCGGGACTTTTGTGAATGAAAATAGAATAGGGGGGAGTCTTCTGTCTATTGAAGCTAAAACCGACACAATCTCTACTTATACTGAACAGAATAAAAGTAAGAGATATTCGACGCTAGTAGAGTATGACTATAAAATTGATAAAGATAAAATTTTAAGATTGAAAAATAGTATAGGTTTCTTTAACAGAAAAACAACACTGCTGAATTATGATTTTGAAGGAAAACAACTTTCAAGTTTTAGTGAAGTAAATTATTCGACCAAAGATGAAACACAAGATTGGATTTTCGGATTAAATTTACTTACAGATAGGTTTACTGATTTAAGTCCGATTGAAGCGAAGAGAAATTACACCGATATGACTTTCGGGGGATTTGTTCAAAACACTTTTACGGTAAGTCCTAATCTGATCTTGGAAAGCGGATTAAGAGGGGATTATAATCAGGATTATGGTTGGTTTGTTTTACCGAGAGTCTCTTTACTTGTAAAATGGGATTCTGAGTTTACGTCCAGAATCGGAAGTGGATTTGGTTATAGGGTGCCGAATATGTTCACTGAAGACGCTGAAGAAATTGCCTTCAAAAACATTTTGCCGATAGATAAGAATTTTCTAAATGGAGAAAAATCTTATGGATTTAATTTCGATCTTAATTACAAAATTATACTCTTTGATTTGATGACATTCAGCTTGAATCAGCTCTTCTTTTACACAAGAATTACGAATCCAGTTACATTAATACCATCAAGCTCGGCAGTCAATTATTATGAATATACCCAATTAGACGGGTATTATGATTCAAGAGGAGCGGAGACTAATATTAAAATAACTTATGATGATTTTAAACTGTTTCTGGGTTACACTTACTTAGATGCAAGAGAACATATTCAGCAAATTGAAAAGGAGTTTCCACTTACGCCAAAACATAAACTCGGATTAGTTTTGATATATGAGGTTGAGCAAAATATAAGAGTGGGCCTTGAGGCATATTATACCGGGAATCAATTTTTAAGCACTGGTAAAAAAGTTACGGACTACTGGATTACAGGAATAATGATTGAAAAAATGTTTGATCAATTCAATCTGTTCTTAAATTTTGAAAACTTTCTTGATACAAGACAATCGAAATTCGGAGCAATGTATAAGGGTTCTCCATATAATCCAATTTTTGAGGAGATATATGCGCCGACTGACGGAAGAATTATAAATGCAGGAATAAAACTGAAAATAAATTAAGACGTTTCTCCTTTTCAGAAAAAATTTTCAGTTGCGATGACGTTATCCGTTTACGGTTTTCATTTCCGACGCTTTACACAGACCATATAGAATTTATTGCTAAAAGTATGGAGAGTAGATGAAAGCATCATCTCCGTAAGTTTTTAATCTCTATGGGTTAAATTCCCCGCCGCTTGCGGCGATTTTTGTCATTCTGAATCCGCCGAAGGTAGTGCCATATAGCACAAATATAGGCGGACTGCCCCCGTTTACCTACCGAATCACGATTTATCGCGAGAAGGTTGGCTACTAAGAAAAAACTAACCCTTTGTGACAAAAATAGTTACAAAGGGTTTTTCGTATTTGATACTTCTAAAGTGTCGGATGATATGTGAATTTCAAAAATTTTTAGAGATACAATCTCTTTTATTTTTACAAGGATTTCATTTTTCTCTTTCACTTCGTAAATTCAATCTGAAAATGAAATATTAATGAGAATAAAAAATGATTTTAACTGTTAAGTCGAATTTAAATGGCACTGGCATTATCAATGAGCATGGTTATGACGTTAACCTGGAAGATTTAAAATTGCCGCAGGAATTAATTCTCGAATTTAAGTCATGGATAAATATAGATGCTGATAATTACCATGATTACATAAAAGATGATATTCAAGGATTTGAATTCGCAAAATTTTATGAGATGGGGCTAAACATCTCCAAAAAGTTAAAAAAATGTGTCGGTAATGATCATCAGGTTATGTATGAATATTCGGAAGTGAAACTTCTTCCGAATGGAGATCCGCAGTATACGCCACTTGATCCACTCGAAATTATTAAACGCAAACTCAATGATATGATTGAGAGCTTTAAGAACTTCGGTGAGAATTTTGAAATCTCCGAGGAAGAATCAGCACTTAACAAAGAACTTGGAAAAAAAATTGAAGAGTTCAGAGATAAAATCGACGAGCTTAAAAAAAATATTCCTAAGGAATCGATCAATTAGCGACTGATTTAGTTCTATTACCGCTCTAAAAAACTTTCAATTAAATATTTTGTGTATTCAGATTTGGGATTTACAAATAACTCCTTACTATTTGAAATCTCTTCAATCTGACCATTTCTCATCACTAAAATTCGTAAACATAAATTGCGAAGAACGATAAGGTCATGCGAAATACAAATGATCGTTAAGTTTTCATTTTGATTAAGTCCCAATAACAAATTAATTAATTCGAATTGTGCAGTAACGTCCTGAGAAGCAAACGGTTCATCAAGGAGGGTAACTTTTGGTTTCAGAACAAGAATTTTTGCAAGTGCCAATCTTTGCTGCTGTCCACCGCTTAACTCGTGAGGATAGAGATCTAATACATTTTCATTCAAATTAACTTTACCAAGTAGTTCTTTCGAAAAAGTCTCAAAATTTGTGTTTTTGTTTTTAACTAATGACAATATCTCTGTAAATGAATTTCTGTTTTTTTGCAGCGGATCATGTGAAGCAGAATAATTCTGAAATAAAAATTGAACAACCTTATCTGGATGAAATCCTTCAAATTTTTGACGACAGAAAAACTTTTCTCCGGATGTTGGCTCGATCAATCCGCAAATTATCTTTCCAAGAGTTGTTTTTCCGCTTCCCGATTCTCCAGTGATTCCTAAAATTTCTCCTTCATTTACAGAAAAGTTGATGTTGTTGAGAATTAAATCTATTTGAGCTGGACTATTTATTGCCAGACTAGTTTTAGGTGGAGAGTAACTTACATTTTTAAGTTCAAGAATGTTTTTGTCGTTTCTCAAGTATTGCTCACTCCACCGATTCATAAATAAAATTGTAAGAGTTATATAGCTTAGTAATGTAAGGATCGCTCGAACTCTTCAGGAACTCATTTCGCTGGTGAATTGAGTGAATTTTACCGGATTTCAATACAGCGATTTTATCTGAATATTTGGCGGCGAGTTTGAAATCTTGAGTTATAAATAAAATTGTTGCACCGGAATTATTCTTGAATGACATCAAATAATCCATGAAAAGATTGGAAATTGGTTTATCGAGTGCAGACGTCGGCTCATCTGCAATAATTAATTTAGGATTTGAGAGGATTGCACGCACGGCAGAGACTCTTTGAAGCATACCACCGCTTAGTTGAAACGGAAATTTTTTTAAGATGTTACTCCCTGAATTTAATTTTAATTTTGAAAAATGCTCTTCAACTATTTTAGTAGAAGCGTATAACTGATCAGTCATCATCTGAGAACCGATCCTGCGAATCGGATCGAATGATGCGTACGGATTTTGAAATATGTAGCTTATCTCTTTTTTACGTATCTGCTCTAATTCAGCTTTGGGAATCTTTAAGAGATTGTTTTCTTCCAATAAAATAGTCCCAGTTATGTCAAAAACTGTTGGCTTCAATAATCCTGTCAATGAATGTGCGAGAGTTGATTTCCCGCTTCCATTCTCTCCAACGATTGTGAAAAATTCTCCGCGTTCTATCGAGAAAGAGAGGTCGTCAATTATCACTTTTGAGTTTGATGCGAACCTATCGATTTTCTTCACACAAAGGGATTCAACCCGCAATATTGGAGTATTAATGTTTATCTCCACTAAATTATCAGATGAATGTCTTAAATCTTTTAATCTTAAGATAAAAATATTAAATTGAAATTGAAACATATCCTATCAATAAGTCTCAGGAGACAGGTAAGAATGCAAAATCGATTTACTCTACTCGCATTAATTCTTTCTCTCATTGTAATTTCTGCTTGTAAAGAAAAGCAAATCCCGACCGAGGAAACTTCACTTAAACCTCAATATGGCGGTAGTGTGATTGTCGGCATCTCCAGTGATGTTGATGTGTTGAATCCACTTTTTTCTCAGGATATTATTTCAGGGACCATAAACGATCTGATTTTCGGAGCTTTAAATTACTCTGAATTCGATATGGATAAAGGTGAGCTTGTTTATTATCCGAATCTTGCCAGATCATGGGAAATTGCAGAAGATAATAGAAGTGTTAAATACATTTTAAAAACTAATTTAAGATGGAGCGATGGAAAAAGTTTCTCGGCGAACGATGTAAAATTCTCATACTATCTTTACACGCATCCAGAAGCTGCAAGTGTGCGCCAGGATTTAGCCTCTTATTTTGTAGCTGAAGGAAAAAATAAAATCGAGATTGATAATTCAGTAAAAGTTGAAAACGATTCAGTAGTTATCTTCTATTTTAACCAAAGTGTGGATGATCCGCTCTTCGTATCCGGACTGCCGATTTTACCGAAACATATTTTTGAAAAAATTAAATTAAAAGATTTATTCGTGAATGATGTTAATCAAAATCCAGTCGGCATTGGTCCATTCAAATTGGAAAAGTGGGAAAAGCAGCAGCAAATAGTTCTCGTAAGAAATGATTCAGCCAATTATGATAAAATTCCATATTTAAATAAACTGACTTTCAAAGTTTTACCCGATTACAATAATCGGGTCAACCAGCTTAAATCCGGTGAGATTGATCTCGGGCAAAATCTACGTCCGGAAGATGCTCAAGCTCTAAAGGAGAATTTCAAAAATTTACGCGTCGAAACAATTTTCGGCAGGGATTACGATTATATTGGATGGAATTCGATCGATCATGCACTTTATCTCAAAAGCAATGGAAAAAATATCAAGCCGCACAATCTTTTTGGAAGTGTGAAAGTTCGTCAAGCTTTAACCTACGCAATCAATCGAAAGGAAATTCTTGAAGGTTTTTTCGGTGAATTTGGAAATATTGCCGTTACTCCGATCTCATCAATCTTTAAAACAAAATCCAACACAGATCTTTTACCGTATGAATACAATCCAAATAAAGCGAAAGAATTATTGGCGGATGAGGGTTGGAAAGATACCAATAGTGATAAAATACTTGATAAGAATGGAACTCAATTCAAATTTAAGTTGATGATACCGGCAGGCAAACCGCAGAGGGAATACGCTGCAACCATTATAAAAAATAATCTGCAAGCTTTAGGTATTGAGATAGAAATTGAAATTGTTGAACCATCGGTATTTTTCGAAAGCATGTTCACTAAAAAATATGATGCTTGGATTGCAGGGTGGACGATACCATTGGATTTGGATTTTGAAGGATTTTGGAGCTCAGATTTGAATAACAGTTTTTTCAATGTAACGAGTTATCAAAACAAAGAGCTGGATGAGATATTCGCTCAATTGAAACAAACAAATGAACCCGAAGCAACTCGAAAGTTGTTGTTCAAATTTCAGGAGATAATTCACCGTGACCAACCAGTGACTTTTCTTTACTGGGTTGATAATCTTGTCGGTTATAATACAAGATTGAAAAACTTAAAGCTCAATCCGCTCGCTTTTACAAACAGAGTGTGGGATTGGTTTGTTACTGATGGTAAGTAAGCTGCAATCCTAATCATGTTTCTGAAACGATTAATTCGGCGGGGTGCTGCATCAGTGATCATGCTTTTAAGTTTGGTTACTATTGTTTTTTTTCTTGTAAGATTTGTTCCCGGCGATCCAACTCATCAATATTATTCACCAAAGCTCGGAAGTGAACTTGCTGATAGGATCAAAACTCAATTCGGGTTGGATCAACCGGTACATGTGCAATTTGTCAAATGGTTAGGAAACCTTGTGCAGGGAGATTTGGGCTACTCACTCTCATTTCGAAAACCTGTCACCAATGTAATTTTCACAGCACTTCCCGTAACGTTGACCCTGGCTATTCTCGCTCTGATCTTTCAAATGATTTTGGGAATTCTTTTCGGGACTTTAGCCGGTGCAAACCCAAATTCTAAATTAGATAAAACAATCAATGCTGGCTCGCTCATTTTATATTGTGCACCTTCATTTTTAATAGGACTTTTTTTAATCTATTTTGGTTCCGTGAAATTGGGTTGGTTCCCGACTTCTCATCTACATTCAACAGGTTATGAAGAACTTTCTCCGATGATGCAGTTTCTCGATTTCGTTCATCACATTTTCCTCCCCGTTATTACACTCACAATAACTTCCGCAGCTTTTACAACGAGATTCGTGAGAGAAAGTCTCTTAAATATTCTGAACCAGCCCTTCATAACAGCATTAAGATCTACAGGTTTAGGGGAGAAAAAATTGATCCTTTCTCACGCCCTTCCGAATTCACTTTTACCTTTGATAACGCTTTTTGGAATTGAAATCGGTTCGCTGTTAGGCGGAGCTTTAATCACTGAAACGATTTTTTCACTGCCAGGATTGGGAAGATTAACCGTCGATGCAATTTTCGCACGGGATTATCCGTTGATTATCGGATGCACAATGATTTCGGGATTTATGGTAATTCTGGGAAATTTCATCGCTGATATGCTGCATGCGAAACTGGATGCAAGAGTTTCATTTGAGACGATAGGATAAATGGAAAAAAGTTTTAGAAAAAATAGAATTCTCCTTACGGTCTATTTTGTTTTAATACTTATTTTTTCCATTTATAATTTTGATGATGTTTTCAACGGATTTTGGCTTTCTGCTCAGTTGATTTGGGAAATGTTCATGGACTGGAATAGTTTTGAAACTGAACTTGATATTCCGACTCTTGATTTTCTTTTTGCATCAGTGGTTCTTATGATTTTTGGATTAGTATCACTCATCAGCTTGACCCATATCTGGCTAAGGCGATTTCAATTTTTGCTCATTCTGAGATTTTTTGGTTGGCTTGATAAACTCTCCTTTCAAGTTTTATCGGGGAGTGTTTTAGTTATTACGCTGATTTTCGCGGCGATTGAAAGCCCGATAATCAGTACGCAGCATCCGAATTATTATAAAGATATCATCGTTACAAAACTTCTCCCCCCGCTTTCAGAAGCTAAATACGTAATCATCGAAGACCAAAATTCATCATCGAACGAACTTACATCGATTCAAAAACTCAAGCACAAAGTCCTTCATTTGAGCCAGGATGATACGAAGCTCTTTATAAATTCTTTTAAAATCATCGATGATAATTTCATTTATCAGCAGGGAAAAAGGGAGTACATCGAACCTCTCACACATTTTGAGAAAGTAAATGGTGAAATGAAAATCGAAACAAGAACATTTTATCTTGGAACAGATGATTTTGGACGTGATGTTTTTAGCCGGTTAATCTACAGTTCACGGATGTCGTTAATGATAGGTCTTCTTTCGGTACTGGTTTCGTTTTTACTTGGAGGATTCATCGGTTATTCTGCAGGATTC
This sequence comes from Bacteroidota bacterium, assembly GCA_018828505.1. GTDB lineage: Bacteria > Bacteroidota > Ignavibacteria > Ch128b > Ch128b > JAHJVF01. The sequence goes on from JAHJVF010000182.1 coordinate 9,289, forward strand.
TTTGGAGGAATATTAGATACCATTCTAATGAGAATTGTCGATTTCTTTTTCTCTGTGCCCATACTATTCTTAATTGTTTTTTTGATCGCTCTATTCGGAAATTCATTGCTCTTGCTCGTTCTCGCTCTTGGTTTGGGAGGGTGGATGTCGATTGCACGGCTTGCAAGAGCAGAAACTATCTCATGCAAGAAAAAAGAATTTATTGAAAGTCTCAAAATAATGGGGCAGACAAATTTTAAAATTTTAACAAAACACATTTTACCGAATACAATCTCACCTATAATTGTTGCTTTAGTTCTTCAATTCGGAAATGTTATAATGGCAGAATCTGCACTAAGTTTTTTGGGCTTGGGTATCCAACCACCGACTCCAACATGGGGAAGCATTATTAAGAGCGGATATGATTTTATTTCTTCTGCATGGTGGTTAACCACTTTTGGTGGACTCGCAATTGTATTCGCCGTTCTCTCCTTCAATCTACTCGGAGAAGGAATAAACAAACAATTCGACCCGAGAAAGAGTTAATAGCTCTACAGATTTAAATTCACTTGCAAGTTCTAATATTCAAAGTTATTTTTTACAAAAATCTAAATAAATAACCAAAAATTGAAAGTCTTAATAATTCTCAATCATTCAGCATGATTAACAACCGTTATAAAATAATAAAAAATTTAGGGAAGGGAAGAGGCAATGTTTTCCTTGTTGAAGATATTAAGCTTGGCAATGAAGTATTTGCCTTAAAGGCGATATCTAAAGAGAATTTAGCCGCTGAAGAAATCCAGTCACTCGTTAATGAATTTAGAATTCTAAAAAGGTTCAATCATCCGAATGTAGTAAAGGTTTTTGACTTCGCTAAAATATATGAATCAGAAGATGATACTTCAATCGGTTCATTTTTCTATACCGCTGAATATATTGACGGGCGTAACCTTCTTGATGCTATTAATTTTACTCCGACTTCTATTCAAGCTGATGAATACAAAAAATTTCTCGAAGTCCTAAAACAGATTTGCTTTACTCTTTTTTATATCCATCAGTCCGGTTTGATCCATTATGATATCAAACCTGAAAATATTTTAATTAAAAAGAGCGAATCCGATCTAATCCCACAGATTAAAATTATTGATTTTGGTTTTGGTGCGGAAGGCGAAACTAAATTGCGGGGGACTCCGGCTTACGTTTCTCCAGAGATAATAAAGGGGGAAGTCTCGGATCATCGCTCCGATCTTTATTCGCTTGGTGCGACACTCTATCATTTATTTGCGGATACGCCGCCTTATGAATCTTCAGATCAGGTCGAATTACTGAAAATGCATTTGACCGAACAACCAAAAGAACTCCCTGAATTTGTTCCAGATGCAGTACAAAAAGCCATTACGAAGTTATTAAATAAAATTCCCGTTGATCGGTATACAAATAGCTTAGAAATCATTGCCGATTTGGAAACTGAAAGACCAATTGAATATGAAAATCTTTGGTATTTTCCTAAAATCTTAGCAACGAGAAAAGATGAAATTGAGCTGATTCAAAAGTACATAAATGATGGGAAGAATAGTGCTCTCAACGGATATATAATATTCGGAGAAGAAGGCACGGGAAAAACAATTCTGATTGAGAACCTCGAGCAATCACTCGACGATGAGAATAAGACGGTCTACTTAAGCAGCAATCCGCAGCAGTCATTTCGTGCGTATGATTTTTGGCTTGCATTATCTGAAATGATCCTGGAAAAATTGAAAAGTAGTCACTCCAGCGGGCAAAACCAGGGTCCCGTTCTTAATTCATTTATAAAACTGAATTCATTATTCGTTTCCGAAAACGGAAAGCTCGGTCAGCTTGAATCATTCCGAATGGAGTTAGCAGAAGCACTAATTGATTATGCGAAATACGAATCGTTCATTTTACTAATAGATGATTTTCAGAATGTTGACGCTGTTTCAAAAGAGTTCTTCAAATATATTCTCCCTTCACTGCACGAACACGGAATTAAAACCGTTCTAACACTTCATCCCTCGGTTATTAATGATGAATATATAAAGTCGTTACCAAATTTTGAATCGATCATATTAAGCCCGCTCAATCGTGAACAAATTCTTCACTTGCTGCATTCTTATTTTAAGTGGGGTTTTCCATATGAGCAGACAACCGATTTAATATTAGATTATAGCGATTGCCTCCCGCGTTCAATTGAAGATTTTTTGGGTTTTCTGTTTCAAAAAAGAATAATTACTTACGATGGAAATGGTTTTCATTTGCACGATGAACTTGTTGATGATTCTTCAATTAAAAAGGGAGTCGATAAAATTCATGAAAGTAAGTACGAGCATCTTTCGGATCGACAAAAAGTTTTACTAAAATATTTGTCAAGTTTTACTTTTCCCGTCTCAATAGATGATTTTTCTGCACTGATTGGGATGAAGAATGAAGAACTGAGGGAAGCCTTCCAGCTTTTAATATCTCTTGGCTGGGTGAATTACGAACCGGAAGCACGTACCTTATTCATCACAATTAAGAGTTTTAGGAATTATGTTTATTCATTATTTGATGAGAGACTTTCATTTCATAAGAAAATTGCAGAAGAGCTTGAGAAGTTAAATTACCAATCAGATATAATTGCAAATCAATTTGAATTAGCAGGAAATCGCACTGAAGCATATAAATATTATACAAAAGCTGCGCTCGCCGCAGAGCGTCTCGATGCATATTCCTTAATGGAGGAGATCCTTGATAAGGCATCAAATAATTTACCAGAAGATCAAACTGAACTAAAAAAGAATTACGTAAGATGTTACTATCGTTTATCTCAATTCAATAAAGCTGTTAAAATAATCGAAGAATTACTCGTGAATAACAAATGCAGCGGGACAGAAAAGTTTCAATATACATTGTGGCTGGCTACGATTTACCATCGCCTTGGTGAATCCGAAAAATCTTTGAATTATTTTGATAAAGCATATAACCTCGCCTCGACAGACGAAGAAAAGGTAACTGTTGAAATTGAGCAAATGAATATCGATGTAAGCCTCGGGAACTACTCATTTGTTGAGAAGCGTTGTGAAAATATTATAAGGGATTTCGATAAAATTCTTACCCAGAAAACAAGGGCATCCATTTATAATAATCTTGGAATTGCTCACTCCATGGAAGGTAGTTATGATATTTCGTTAGAAAACTTTCAATGTGCTCTCAGTATTTATGAATTAAATAATGATAAGTTTAAAATCTCTCATCTGAATATGAATTTAGGAAATGTGCTTAATATTAAAGGTCAAAGAAAAGAGGCAAATAAGTTTTGGATCAAAGCTATGGAAATAAATGAAAGCTATGGTGATCTTGCGCACAAAGCAAAAATCCTAAACAACATGGGTATTTCAGCTTATGATGAATTTGAGTATGAAGAAGCGATGAAT
>JAHJVF010000183.1 GCA_018828505.1 Bacteroidota bacterium
ACAGGGAAAGTATGCTGGTGCTCCATATCCGACTTTTGGATCAGGGAGATATCTCGGTGGTTACAGCGATCATTTCCCGGTTGCAATTAGAATAAGTAAGAGTGAGTAAGCGGTTATTCAAGCCCAAAATTGCTTTGAAATTCCAAATTATTTTGAAAAATAAAATTGACTTTAGCATACCAAAATCTTAAAATTGTACCGATTTAATCTATGAGCCGAATCAAAAAAGGTCAAAATTGAAAATCAATGCTACACTTCACGAAACGTTTCGTGTAGTGAAGATTCGTTTTTGGTTCAATTTCAAAACAATTTTTATTGAAATTATCCTTTTTTGAGTAGGCTCATCTATGTTGAACAAAAATAATTTATCAATCTTTAGGAGGTAAATTTAAATGGAATATTTTGGAATTTTTGGATTTATCAATGCTATCATAGCTCAAGCTTCTGACACCGGAATGTTAAACTGGTTGACAGAAAAATATAATGCCGGCGCCTTTTTTATGCATCCAATTTTAGCGTGTTTGATTTTAGGGTTAGCTTTCTCTTTTGAAAGAATCTGGACTCTCACGCGTGCCAATATTAATACTAAAAAGTTTTTATTTGGTGTGAAGAAAGCGATGGATGATGGCGGAATCGAAGGAGCAAAAGATTATTGCGCCAATACTCGCGGACCAATCGCAAGCGTTTTCCATGCCGGACTTTTAAGAGCCGATGAAGGAATTGAAGCTGCTGAAAAAGCTATTGTAGCTTACGGTGGAATTGAAATGTCATTTCTTGAGAGGGGATTAATTTGGATTTCGACCTGTATTACTCTTGCACCAATGTTAGGATTTACCGGTACCGTTCAAGGTATGATCACAGCATTTGATGCTATTAAAGAAGCTAACCAAATTTCACCAAGTATCGTTGCCGGTGGTATTGCAGTTGCATTGCTCACGACCCTTTTCGGGCTTGTTGTTGCTATGATACTTCAAGTTATATATAACTACTTTGTGTCAAGAATTGACAAGATAGTTGTTGAAATGGAAGAAAGCTCAATCGAGTTAGTTGATGCATTAGTTACGTATAAACACAAAAAATAAGCATAAGTAATTTTAGTTACAGGAAAATATCATGCCTCAGATAAGAAAAAAGAAAACACCGGAAGCTGAGATTCCCACTAGCTCAATGGCTGATATAGCATTCTTGCTTTTGCTGTTCTTTTTAGTTGCCACAACGATTGATGTCGATACCGGAATCGGTCTGACTTTACCTGAATATGTACCTCCTGAAGAACAAATCCAAGTTGAGATTTCGAAGGATCGATTAGCAACATTATTGATAAACGAGAATGGAGACATTTTATTAAACGATGAAGTAGTTATGTTAGCTCAGATCGGTGAAAAGCTCAAACCAAGAATTCAAAGCAAGATTGAATTACCCGGTAATAAAAAGTTAATTGTATCCGTTAAGACCGACAGTAAAACTAATTACAACCTTTACATTCAGGCATTAGACCAAGTCAAAGAATCTTATTTCGCGATTCGAGAAGAGTATTCTTTCCAAAAATATGGTAAGAAAGTTATCAATCTTAATGAAGAACAATCGACCGACGTTAAAGAGAAGATACCCATCATTATCTCGATTGCCGAACCTGAAATAGTTAAATAATTTTTGTTAGGTTAGAAAATGAAATTTCAAAAGAAATTAGCGAAGACAAAACAGCAAATTCCGACCGCTTCACTTCCTGATATTGTTTTCATGCTGCTTCTCTTCTTCATGGTAACAACAACCCTTCGTGAACACGACGTGAGAGTTCAGTATAAGCTCCCTGAAGCGCGTGCAATTGAAAAGATTGAGAACAAACGTGTTGTTTCATATGTTTGGGTTGGAATAGACAGCAGAATCCAAATTGACGATAATATTGTAAATGTTGATCAGATTCAAAAAATTATGTACAATAAGCGGGTTGATCTGCCAACGATCATAGTTTCACTAAGAATCGATAAAACTTCGAAAATGGGTTTGGTGACAGATATTCAACAAGAATTGCGTAAAGCCTACTGTCTAAGAATTAACTATTCGTCTATTAAAAAGATGTAGCTTTACAATGCATTAATTTTAAGGCAGGCGTTAATTAATAATTCCTGCCTTTTTTTATTTAGGAGCTTTATGCTAAATGAGTCGATAAATACTCAAATCAAAGGTGCGATGAAATCGGGGGATAAACTTCGATTGGAAACTCTGAGATCAATCCGGGCTGCAATCATTGAGTTCGATAAAAGCGGTGTGAACCGGGAAATGAATTCTGAGGATGAGATAAATATTTTGACTTACCAAGTGAAAAAAAGAAAAGATGCGGCTGAACAATATGCCAATGCAGGAAGGAATGATCTGGCTGAAAAGGAGAGAAAAGAACTCGACATCATACAGGAATTCTTACCGAAACAATTAACTCATGAAGAAATAGCAGAGTTTGTTGAGAAACTGATTTCGTTGACTGGGGCGAAGGATATGAGCGATATAGGAAAAGTTATGGGTCCCGCCATGACTGAGCTAAAGGGAAAAGCCGATGGAAAAATTGTGAATGAAATTGTAAGAACTAAGCTCTCATCAAATGCATAATTACATCGATTACACAGTAATTATAATAGTCATTTTTGGGTTCCTCCTCGGGTTAAAAGACGGACTGATCAAAAAAATTATCAGCTTAGCTGCACTTGTTGTAGCAATTTTTATATCCATCACGTTTTCACATGATGTAAAGAAATTGATTATGGAAATAACATCACTCGATGCTCTGCCGGCGATGATTGTTTCTTTCATCTTAATCTTTGTAATAAGCTTCATTCTTGGATCAATCCTATCAAAGATATTGACACCAAAAGATCTTGTTTTTGGATTCATAAATAAAATTTTGGGGGGAATTGTAGGTATTCTTCAAGTCTCGCTTTTGTTAAGTGCAGTTTTCATATTTCTTAACATCTTTAACTTTCCTGATAAAGAAATTAGGGTACGTTCGCACTTTTACAGTTTTACATATTCACTCATACCAAATACATTTAAAGTTATTGAAAAAACATTTCCAAGCACAAAAGAATTTTTCGATCTGATCAGAGAGGCAAATAAGAAAAAAGATGCAATACTTACCCATGCAAAAGAGTATTGAAAAATTAGATCTTCCCAAAATATTTTCTCACATCCAAAAGTACGCTTCTACAGAGGTAGGTTCAAAATTAATATTAAGCGATCAAATTGCTAAATCAGTTAGTGAAGCTGAGCTTCTTCAAATGTATACTGATGAAGCAAAAAAGTTTCTTGAATCTGTTTCTGAACTGGATATTGTATTCATTCCGGATTTAACCGACCAAATCTATAAGTCTCGCATCGAGGGAATCGTTCTTCCGTCTAAAGACCTTCTGAAAATCGGAGACTTGCTGCGCAACTCCAGGGTCATCAAAAATACTTTCTCAAATGGTCATCATGATTTTGAAAACCTGAGCGAGCTTTCCGAAGATTTGATAATTGACAAAATGCTCGAAAAAAGAATCTCGGATATCATTGACGACTATGGTGAGATCAAAGATAATGCAAGCTCAGAGCTAAAAAGGATTCGTTCGGAAATCAAGCAGCAAAATAATCAGCTTCACAAAGTTGCCGATAGGATTTTAAAAATTTTATCTGAAAAAGGAATTGTTCAGGAAGAGTTAATGACTCTGCGTGATGGAAGAATTGTACTCCCGATTAAATCGGAATATAAAAGACAGATCAAGGGTTTCATTCATTCCGAATCCGCGACAGGTCATACAACGTACATTGAACCTGAAGAGACACTCGAACTAAATAACGAGCTTCTTTCACTTCATTTCGAAGAGAAAAGAGAGGTTACTCGAATTTTACAATTACTCACTACTGAGGTGAGTAAGATTGTACCCCAATTAATCCAATCCATACAAATTGTTGCCAAAATTGATTCTATCTTTGCGAAGGCAAAATATTCGATTGAGATACGAGGCTCCAGAGTTAATTTTTCGAAACAAAAATCGTGTGAAATCATAGATTGCAGGCATCCGCTTTTAATTAGGACTTTGGGTTACCAAAAGACTGTGCCATTTACGTTGAAACTTGAGGAAGGGATGAATTGTATTGTGATCTCGGGACCAAATGCAGGCGGCAAAACTGTATTGATGAAAGCAATTGGTTCAATTTCATTGCTTGCGAGATACGGTTATCATGTCCCAATGCAGTCTGATTCTAGTATTCCATTTTTCAGTGAAGTATTTATTGATATCGGAGATGAACAGTCAATAGATAACGATCTAAGCACTTTCGGGTCTCATCTGAAAAGTATTAAAGAAATCTACAATTCATGCGGGAAAGAATCTCTTGTTCTGATTGATGAAATCGGAACAGGTACTGACCCAAGCGAGGGTGTTTCCCTTGCTGCAGGTATATTAAAGTTATTGATCGAAAAGGAAAGTTTTGTGATTGTTACAACGCATCATAGTTATCTAAAACTCTTTGCAGCGAATCACAAAAATGCTATAAATGCTTCTATGGAATTTGATTCTGAGAGTCTACAGCCGACTTATCGATTTGTTCAGGGAATTCCAGGCAGCAGCTACGCATTTGAAATTTCAGAACGATTAGCACTGCCAAAGGAAATAATTGAAACTTCAAAAACTTTCAGAGAAAAGAATACCGCAGAAATCGAACAGTATATTTCATCTCTCCATCAAAAGCTGCAAGTCTATTCCAGGCTGCTCGATGAGGTGAGGGCTGAAAAAGTTCAGCTTGATAAGCTAATCGTTGAGTTTAACCAAAAGCTTAGTGAAATCAATTCAACCAAGAAAGAGATCAAACAAAAAGCTTTGGAAGAAGCACTCATAATTGTGAAATCAGCCAATTCACTCGTCGAAAAAACTATCAAATCGATAAAAGAGACAAAAGCCGATTCAAAAGTTGTTTCTAAATTTCGGGAGCAGATTAAATCTGAAAAAACTGAGATTGAAAAAAAATTAGATGAACTTATAATTCCAATCGAATTTGGAAAAGTAAATGTGGGGGATTTTGTTATTTCTAATGAAAAAAACATCAAAGGTAAAGTTATTGATATTGATGAAAAAAAGAATATCGCACTCCTTTTAATAGGTAATATTAAGATAAAAGCAAAATTAAGTACGTTGTGTAAAATTAAGCCTGAAAAGGAAATAGAAAGAACAACTAAAGTGTATAATTTAGGAAATGATATTGTTCCAATGCTTCTTGACATTCGAGGACAGCGAACCAATGAAGCTGAGAAGAATGTAATTGAGCTTTTAGACAATGCTTCTGTTTCCGGAGTATTAATTTTAGAGATTCTGCACGGTAAGGGAGATGGGATTCTAAGAAATTTTGTAAAAGAATGGCTGACACAACACCCTTACGTGGAATCATTTAATCCAGCTCCGATCGAACAAGGGGGTGATGGTGTGACTATCGTTAAACTGAAGGACTAATATTTTATCCACTAACTTTGGAATATTAATTCTGTCATTTGATTCCCGTTTTTATATTTTTGTAGTGTATGTTCAGAAAAATCTTAATTGCAAATAGGGGTGAGATCGCAGTTCGAATTATTCGTGCGTGTAAAGATTTAGGCATTCAACCTGTTGCAGTATACTCGGATGCTGATCAAAATTCGTTGCATGTCAGACTTGCAGGAGAGGCAATTCATATCGGAGCAAGTCCGTCAAAAGATTCATATCTGAATTTCGAAAAAATTGTAGATGCAGCTAAAAAATCGAATTGTGATGCGATTCATCCCGGATATGGTTTTCTTTCAGAGAATCCAGATTTTATTAAATATGTAAATGATTGTGGATTGATCTTTATCGGTCCTGAATCAGAATCCGTTAGGTTAATGGGAAATAAAACGTCAGCCCGAAATTTAATGATCAAAAATATGGTACCAATTGTTCCCGGCACTAAAGATCCAATTCAATCTAACGAAGAACTAAAATCTATTGCGGATTCAATTGGTTACCCAATTTTACTTAAAGCTACTTCAGGTGGCGGTGGAAAGGGAATGAGGGTAGTTCAAAATGAATCTGAACTTCTTTCAAGTTTTGAGATGGCGCAAAGCGAAGCTGAAAAAGCGTTCAAGGATAAAAATGTTTATGTGGAGAAATATCTCAGCAATCCGAAGCACATTGAAGTCCAAATAATTGCTGATAAACATGGAAATTACGCTCACTTATTTGAACGCGAATGTTCTATACAGAGAAGACATCAAAAAATTATTGAGGAAGCACCATCTCCAACTGTTGATGAAGAGCTTAGAATGAAAATAACAACTGCTGCAATAGCTGCGGCAAAAGCTTGTAATTATGTAAATGCAGGAACAATTGAATTTCTAGTTGATAAGGATAAAATCTTTTATTTCCTAGAGATGAACACGCGAGTTCAAGTTGAACATCCCGTTACCGAGCTAATAACTGGAATAGATATTGTTCGTGAGCAAATTCGAATTGCTGCGGGTGAGCGTTTGTCTTTCTCTCAGGATGAAGTAAAGATAAGAGGAGCAAGCCTTGAAGTCCGGATTTATGCAGAAGATCCGTTTAATAATTTTTTACCCTCTTTTGGAAAGATATCCCATTACCGCATATCTGGCGGATTCGGAGTTAGAATTGACAGCGGGATCGATCTTGGAAGTGAAGTACCGATTTATTATGATCCAATACTCGCTAAAGTCGTAACATGGGGGAACGACAGAAACGAAGCAATTAATAGAATGAGAAGAGTGCTCCGAGAAATTCAGATTGTAGGTTTGGTAACGAACATCCCATTGTGTCTCTGGGTGTTGAATCAACCTGAGTTTATCGAAAATAAATTTGATACTCAGTATTTGACCAATAAATTCAAAGAAAACGGTGAGGGACATTGGCTTCAAAAGGATGAAAAGATTTTGGAACTCGTCTCAAAAACTATAAGTTTCTCACACTCGAAGATAAGCTCAAATCATAAAAGAACAAGTGATTCATCAACAAATGTATCAAATTGGCTTAAGAGAAAGCGTAACGATTGAAATATAAATTAACTTATCCAAATTATAATCATTCTGTTATCGAGGAGAAGAACAATCACTCACTAAGGATAACACCAATTACAAGTAATCTTCTTCAGGTAAATGATGGTAGCTCTGTTTTTGAAGTGAACGTTGAAAGCATTGTGAACGGTTCATCGCGTGCTTATTGTAATGGAAATATTTTTCCGTTTGAAATCCATCAATACTACGGCGAAATTTTCGAGAAACTGACCGATGAACAACAGAAGCAGCAAAAAGCAATTGTCAAAGCACCAATGCCCGGTTTAATTTCTAAAATAAAAGTTGAAACTGGCCAGTCCATAAAAGTTGGTGATAGCCTTTTGATTCTTGAAGCAATGAAAATGGAAAATGAGCTGAAATCTCCGATTGACGGTGTAATTAAACATATCCACATAGAGCTTGGTGCGACTATAGATAAAAATACTATTTTACTTACAATAGAAAATAAATAGAGCTTCTGTGAACAAAATTATCTGTAAATCCTGCCGTACTGAAAATTTATTCGAAGCATATAAATGTTCTAATTGTTCCAATGTTATGCGAGCGAAAGTTTCTAATATTGATTTTTGGGCTATACTCTATCAATTACTTTTTGACACGACATTAGGGTTTAAGCAGATCGTTTATGCAGAGAATAAAAATTTTGTGGCTGCTCTTTTCATTTTGCTTAACTTAAAATTATCAACACTTCTTTTGGCGGTATGCTCAGTTTACGATCTTGGATTTTCATTTAGTGAGTTTTGGATCATCCTTTTTGTTCTTACAATTGCTTCGAGCATATTTGTTTTTCTTTATCTGGAAACTCTCAGAATCATTTTTGTGAAAATATATCAAGTTGACATTCTTCGAAAGAATTATTTTTCTATTGTTGGATATGCTTCTTCATTCTTTTCTATGAGCATATTTATTTTACTGCCAATTGAACTTTTGCTTTTTGGGCAGTATTTATTTTCAAGTAATCCATCACCATTTGCGATTAAAGAAATCCCAGCATATTTAACAGCAGGATTGGAAGTTTTTGCAGCGCTAAGCTTCTTTGCGTTATTATATTATGGCCTTAAAACATACTTATGTTCAAATAAAGTTTCGATTCTTCTGACGGGTGCCGTTGGTGCAATCTTTCCAATTTTATATTGTTCATTTAAATTTTTTATAACAATCATCAAGGCGGTGTAGTATGCCACATAGAATTAAAATCATTCTCATTGGGTTGGGACCTATAGGTGTTGAAACCTGTAAACTAGTTCTTCAAAAGAAGTCACTTAATTTATTAGCTGTTGTTGATATCGATCCTGCTAAATATGGAAAAGATTTGGCAAAATTTGTCGGATCAAAAAAGAGGTTAGGTATTCCTGTTGTTAATGATCTCAGCTCTGCTTTGAAAAAATATCATCCTGAAGTTGCTATTCTTACTTCTGCAAGCAGATTTGAAGATGTAAAAGATGATCTCTTTGAATGTATTGAAAATCAAGTCAGTGTAATAACAAGTTGTGAAGAATTACTTTATCCGTACATCACACATCGAGAATTAGCGGCAGAGATTGATAAAAAGGCTAAAGAAAAGTTTGTACATATACTCGGAACTGGAGTAAATCCCGGTTTCATTATGGATATTGTACCGTTGTTTTTTACAAGTGTTTGTTCCAATGTTAAATCTGTTAAAGCGGTAAGAGTTGTTGATTTAAATAAAAGACGTAAACCACTCCAAGCAAAAATGGGACTTGGAAAGACAAAATCTGAGTTTAATCAATTGGTAAAGAAGAAAAAGCTCGGTCACGTAGGTTTGCTCGAATCGGCTCAATTGATTGCTGACGGTCTTCGCATAAATATCTCATCATACAAAGAAAAGATAACGCCAATCCTTGCAAAGAATAATTTTTCAACCCGGTATTTTAAGATTGAAAAGGGACACGTTTGTGGAATGAGACATACTGTACACGGATTTTATGGGCGGCAAAAACTAGTAACTCTTGATCTTCAAATGGGAGTAGATTTAACTCAGTCGTATGATAAAATCATTATTGATGGAACTCCTAAACTAAATGTGACAGTTGAAAACGGGGTTTTTGGTGATACTGCCACAGTTGCTATGCTTGTTAATTGTATCCCGAGCTTACTACATGCTGATTCCGGGTTACTGACTATGCGGAACATTTGGATACCAAATTATTTGAGTCCAAATTAATTGCCTCTTAATAAAAGGTTACGATGGTAGTAACCTTTTTTTTTTGTTTATTTTCAAATCTTTTTTTTCAAAGCATTTTTTCTTATGAAACAGTCCGATCACTTTGGATTTCAGAGAATTATGTTTTATTATTAAAACAAATGTTTGAATAGGAGTTACAATGGCTAAATTAACCAAAAATGGGAAGAAAAAAGTCGCTTCAAAAAAGAGCCCATTCCATTCCTCGAAATTAAAATGGGTCGGCACAAAATTACTTGACGATGTTTTCACCGACGAAGTAAGTTTATTCAAACCTCATTTTGAGGTTGACTATGAAGCTTACCTTCAGCGTTTATGGGATTCTAATCCCGAAATATTCGAAATCTTAAAAAAATCTAACGATTTAATTAGTGCCCGCGATTCTTTGTACAGTTATTTAGAGAAATCTGAGAGAAAGATTTTCGAAATTGATAACGATCTTCACATTCTTGAAAAATCAACTGTACGTGAGAGTATTCGTGTTTTCCGCAGTATTATTGGACCGATAAATGAATTCAGGACAGAATTTTCGGCACTTGAAAGTTTATGGAAGTTAGCAAGAAATAAACGTAATGAGCTAAAAACTAAAATCTCGGTTGGATTTATTTTAGAGTTCATTAATCTCTTTCGCGGCGTAACGGGCAAATCTCATATATATCTCGAAAATGCAGAAGTTAAAAAAGGATTTCCTGAATTTCTAAAAATGAAAGGAAGGGAAGCGGCTGTTGCGAGAATGGATATACTTGATGAGCTTGGTTCAAGTCTAAAAAAATATTTTAAAAAATATCCTTCCGGATTGGAAGAAGAAGTGATTAACTGGCGAACCGAAAATCGGGCAAAAATATTAAGATATTTTAAAGGAACAGAAAACGACTGGAACGATTACCGGTGGCATTTAAAAAATGTTATTAAAAATGCCAAGCCATTGTTAGACCTAATAGAATTAACAAATGAACAGAAAGAAGCAGTTGATAAAGCTGTCAAGAATAAAATTGCGTTTGGTATTACACCATATTACCTGAGTCTGATGGATACGAAGTTATCCATAGGTTATGATCACGCAATTCGTGCACAGGTTATTCCTCCGAAAGAGTACGTTGATAAAATGAGTGAACACCGTGCCGACCGCAGTGTCTCTTTCGACTTTATGGGTGAGCATGATACTTCTCCTGTTGATCTTATTACCAGAAGGTATCCGATAATTTCCATTCTTAAACCCTTTAACACTTGCTCACAGATCTGCGTTTACTGTCAGCGTAACTGGGAAATTGAAAGCGTTCTCGAACCGAAAGCTCTCGCATCGACGGAAAAAATTGATGAAGCACTTTCGTGGCTGGACGATCATAAAAGCATTGGAGATATTCTGATTACAGGCGGTGATCCTTTAGTGATGAAAGATTCCCAACTACAAAGGATATTGGAAATTCTCGCATCCAAAAAGCAGATTTATAGAATTAGAATCGGCAGCAGAACTCCGGTTGTTCTTCCAATGCGTATAACGGATGAATTAATTACTATGCTTTCTAAGTTCCATAATCCCCCAAATCTAGAAATTACAATTGTTACTCATTTTGAACATTCATATGAAATAACTCCCCAAGCGATGACGGCAGTACAAAAATTCCGCAAAACGGGAATGAGTGTTTACAATCAGCAGGTGTTCACAGTTGAAAATTCACGCCGGTTTGAATCCGCTAAACTTAGAAGGGATTTAAAGTCAATCGGTGTTGATCCTTATTATACTTTCAATATGAAAGGGAAGGAGGAAACAAGTAGATATATGGTGCCGATTGCAAGAATATTACAGGAGCAAAAGGAAGAGGCACGATTGCTACCCGGTCTTGATCGAACTGATGAACCCGTATTCAACGTACCTAAGCTTGGGAAAAACCATCTTCGTGCTGGACAGGATCATAGATTAGTAATGATTTTACCCGACGGATCGCGTGTGTATGAATTTCATCCCTGGGAAAAGAACATCACACCAATTCCTCCATATAATTATGTTGATGTGCCAATTTATGATTACCTTGAAGAGCTTGCTATTAGAGGAGAAAACGTTAGAGATTACAGAACAATTTGGTTTTACTATTAATTGAAGTTACGCAGACCTGCCAGGCAAACCTATTGCAACCAGGCTGTTGCAAAACTAAGGATTGGTCACTCTGACCCCGATGAAAATCGGGGGAAGAGTCTCAAAATGTTAAAAAAGAGATTCTTCATCCGTCATCCATTCTCCGTCAGTTGACGGATCATAACAATTCAATCCTACACTGAGCAACGTCGAAGTGTATTACCCCGCTCCTTTTCACCCGATTTTGATTGACAATTGGTTAATATTTAATGAAATTCTATTGTTAGAATTAATAAATAGGGGTATAAAGATGAATCATGTATGTATTATTCAGCTCATTTAAAATTCGCTCACTCAGGAGCTAAAATTGTTTTTTGTGATGATTACTATCTATATTTTGTTCCTATGGAACTTTACTCCGTTAAAAGTAACAAATTGGAGTTCTAGATCAATGAAAAAACGTGAATTAGCGCCGTTAGACGTGGTATGAAAAACAATTCTATCTTTAACATGACTCCTTTTTATACCCCTATTAATAAATTGGGTGGCATTACCGTATGGTAAAATCTTTTCTTGCTCTAAACTTTCAGATCAAACATTTATTATAAGCACTATGATTCGTATCTGCGGAACTTGTCAATAGAAATGAGACAGAATTATTTTTTCTTTTGTTACCAGTAACGGCCTTATAAACGTATTTTTTTTATGATTAAATATTATCAATTAGAATAGTTTTTATTCAAGGATTTTATTTATGAAACCTAAACTTAACCTCACTAAAAAATCTCACCTCATCCTTTTAATTTCCTTGGTCAGTTTACTCATTGCTATTGCCGGTTATTACTATTACCTACGCGAAGAAAATACAATACGCCGGCAAAAATATACACAGCTTAAAGCAATTGCAGACCTTAAGGAAGCCCAACTTGTGCGATGGCATAAAGAACGCCTCTCCGACGCTTATCTTTTTACAAGCAACAAATTCTTTATTAAGCGGGTTGAACTCTGGCTCCAAAATAAAAATGATAAAACTCTCACCGAAGAGCTAAAAGAACGTCTTTCGATTCCTCGAAGACTTTTTAGTTATAAATCAGTTTTTCTGGCAACAAAAAGAGGTAAACTTCTTCTTGCAGTCGGGTCCAATTTAACTCATTTTGATTCTGTTACTTCACAAAAAATAATTAAAAATATTAAGGATCAAAAAGCATCATTTTCGGGTTTATTTTTTTGTGAATTAGAGAACAAAATACATTATGATATTATCGCACCTTTTGTGAATGATAAAAAAGAAACATTAGCCGCCATAGTCTTCCGTACAATTCCAAATGAATTTCTATACCCCACTATTCAAACCTGGCCTACTCCAAGCCAAAGTTCTGAGACTGTAATGTTAAGAGTGGAAAAAGACAGCATTCTTTTTCTTAATGAACTTCGTCACTTTAAAAACACAGCATTAAAATTAAAAATATCCAGAACTCAAACTAAAGTCCCAGCAGTTCAAGCGGCATTAGGTAAAACTGGAATGTTTGAAGGTATAGATTACCGTGGTGTAAAAGTACTTTCTGATATTCGAGTGATTCCGGAGACTGACTGGATCATGATCAACAAAGTTGATAGGAAGGAGATCTACGCTGATCTTTACACAAAAGCGTTTGTAATTATAGGTTTTGGTATTCTGTTAATTATTATTGTTGGTTTGGGATTTGTATGGATCTATAACAACCGCCAGCGAACGATTTACAAAGAATTATACAATAAAGAAAAAGAGCTCTGGCAGAATCAAGAAAAATTTAATGTTACTATGGATAGTCTAGGCGAAGGTGTTATTACAGTTAATCTTGATGCCAAAGTACAATACATGAACAGAGTTGCAGAAGATTTAACCGAATGGAATTTTAGAGAAGCAAGAGGCAGAAATCTTAACGAAGTTTATCCTGTTAAAAATGAAGAAACCGGTCAAAGAGAAAATAATATTCTCGATAAAGTTATTAAACATGGTATTATAAAAGAGCTGGCAAATCATACAATCTTGATTACAAAAAGCGGTAAAGAAATACCTGTATTAGATACCGGCACTCCTATTCGCTATACTGACGGTTCAATTATCGGTATTGTAATAGTATTCCAAGATGAAATGGAAAAACGAAGTCAGAAACGATTATTAAAAGAAAATGAGCAAAGACTAAAGAAAGCACAACAAGTTGCTCACCTTGGATTTCTTGATTGGAATTTGAAAACTAATGAGATCTTTTGTTCTGATGAAGTTTATCATTTATATGGAATTGAAAAGAGTGATCAACCTCTCCGATTGGAAGAGATTTCAAAGGGCGTTCACCCGGATGATTGGGAATATGTTCAAAAGAATCTTGAGCTTGCGATGCGCGGTGAAAAGGAATATAATATTGATCACCGTATTCAACGACCAAATGGCGAAATAATATGGGTTCATGCCCAGGCACAATTAGTATATGATGCTGACGGAAAACCCAAAACACTTTTAGGGACAATTCTTGATATTACCGAGCGTAAACAAGTAGCAGAAAACCTTCGCAAAAAAGATGAGCATCACAGGGCTGTAATAGAGAACATCTTCAAATTCGTTCCTGAGGGATTACTTGTATTCACGAAAAACCTCAGTCCGATGAAGCAAAACAAGGCGTTTGAGGAGATCGTCCAGAAGTACGCAGAACGACTTAGCTACACAGAAGAGGAACTTGCTGAAAAGATTATCGAACAGCTGCGCGGTAAGATTCTAGCCGGAGATACAACAGAGATACATATTACGAAAAAAAACCAATTCAGTGGGTGAGATGGAAACACAAATAAAGAATGATAATTACCATTTTATTATCTCACCCCCTGAAAAAAACTCTTCTCCCTTGCATGGATCAACGATCGCAAAGATAACATTGGCGAAAATACTCGCAATGCCTGTAGGAAAATACATTCGCTTCATTGAGAGAAAAACCAATGAGTTCTCGTCTCAGAAAGGAATGAACCATCATAACAAGCGCCGTACCGTCTACGCCAAGGTCGTACAGAAGAATGGTCGTCTTGAGGAGTTGGAGATTACGGACAAACGCTTGGTGCGACGATATCCTATCCGCGCGACTACAGGTAAAGCAGTTGTCCGAAAAATAATTAATACGAGAAATGCGCTCACGGAACATGTTGTCCGAGGACTTCTCGATTGTCAACGGGAGTTCTGGAAGACCGGCAAGGAATCAGACATAAAACCTTTAACGTTCAAGCATTTCATATCACGGTTTCCTCACAGCTACCTGGACGAATCACGACTTTCCAGACTGGTCTCCAACCTCACGCTTCAAGCTCATCACGGAAAAACTCTCAGCGTCAGGAGCCTCTTTATTTCTAAGAGGAGATCCTTCGCAAATCTCATCAAAGAGATAATTGATGAATCTGATACTATACTGACCGACAAAAACATCGAAACCATTCTGCTTACGGTACATCGGATCCATCTGCCGGTGCGAACAATCTGTAACTGCAGAAAGTTATTCTCCATTCCGAACTATAGGGAAAGGAGCGGTTCTTACCATTCGAAAGAGATCTCATTTAGTAACCGCATCCCCCTGTTTTCGAAGCAGTCCGCTCAAATACCGAGGGAAGCGGGAATCTATGAGATAAGCTTATCAACGAAGATACATTATCCGGGAGGGAGCACGCCTGTGATTTACATTGGCGCCTCGAAAGATATCCGCCGCCGGGTCGCAAGTTATACAGGCAGAGTATTAAAGAACAAACGGATTGTAGACTTGCTTAGTGACGGTAAAGTATACATACGTTATCACATGTCGAGCCACTATATTGCTCTAGAAAGAGAGATGCTCAGGTGTTTCAAAAGGCGATATAGGGAACTACCCAAAGGAAACATAAACGGAGGAAAGTTATGAATACCGAACTTGCTGAAAGAGATGAACTTATTCTTCAATTTGGCAGTGCAAGTATATTTCTTGAAGAAGAAGAAGAAGAAGAAGAAGAAGCCCGCACGGTTGTGTCCTTGTTGGACATTACTGAGCGTAAGCAGGCAGAAATAAATCTCAAAAGAAGAGAAGCAATTCTTGAAACCATATCAATATCAGCAGAGAAATTTTTAACTGCTAAAAATATTAATGAGCCGGTAAATGATACTCTCCGGCTTTTGTGTGAAGCAACGGATGCGAGCCGCGTTTATATATTCAAGTTCCACAATTCAGGCGATGGAAAACTGCTGACGAGTCAAACCCATGAAAGTGTTAAGGAAGGAATTACTTCACAGATAGATAACCCTGAACTTCAAAATTTGGATATTATTTCTGCCGGGTATAACCGCTGGGTAAAAACATTCGAAAAACATGAGCCGATAGTTGGATTGATAAAAGATTTTCCCGATAGTGAAAAAGAGATTTTACGCGCTCAAGATGTTCAGTCAATTTCAGTTGTTCCGATTTATGTGTCTGAAAAACTTTATGGGTTTATCGGCTTTGACGAATGTCTTTATGAGAGAAGCTGGTCGAAACCGGAAATAGAAGATTTGCAGGCAGTTGCAAATTTGATTGCAGGAGCTATTGTTAGGGAAGAAAACAGAAAAGAGCTTGTGGAGAATGAGGAACGGCTTCGTTCGATTATAAATTCTACGCCTCTTGGCTCTCATGTGTATGAAATAATAGATGGCGATCTGATCTTAATCGATGCAAACTCGTCTGCAAATATGATTTTGGGAGTAGATCACAGAAAGCTTAAGAATAAAAATATTAAAGATATCTTTCCGCTTATAGGTTTCAGTTCAATTGCCGATGAATTTAAAAATGTAGCAACAACGGGTAAGTCGTTCACTAAAGATTTTATAATATCCGGAGAGGGCATATTCACAGGCATTTTTGAATTTTTTGCCTTTCAAATCAAGAAGAATTCTATGGCATTATTTTTTAGAGACATTACCGAGCAAAAAAAATTAGAGCTTAGAATTCAGAAAAGCGAAGAAAGATTTAAATTAGCTTCTCAATCCACACATGATTCAATTTGGGACCGGGACTTATTAACCAATAAAATCTGGTGGAGTGCGAATATGAATAAAATATTTGATCTGGACATTGGCAATACGGAAACTGATATAAAAAAATGGTATGAGTTGATCCATCCTGAAGACCTTCATCGTGTTGAAGTTGGCATAAAAGAAGCGATAAATGGCGGTAAGGAATATTGGAGTGATGAATACAGGTTGCTTATGGGAGATGGCAATTATGCATATGCTTTGGATCGTGGATATATTATTCGCGATAAGTATAGGAAACCAATACGAATGGTCGGTTCTATTCTTGACTATACAGAAAAAGTAAGACATGAACAGGACCTGATTGCCGCTAAAGAAAAAGCTGAGGAAGCGAATCGTCTGAAAAGCGGATTCATTTCTGCTATGTCTCATGAAATAAGAACTCCTTTAAATATCATACTTGGTTATAATGATCTTATCAATGAGATGTATTGTGATCCGGCAAATGAAGAAATTCAAGCTTACTTTAACTCAATAACAAATAACGGTAACAGGTTGATCGATACGATCACTAAAATTTTGGATATATCGCGCATTGAAGCAGGTGAATTTCCAATTACACTTCAGCCCATTCCCATTAAAGAGATAATTGATAGGACTTACTATTCAATGAAGATTTTGGCTGAGAAAAAGAAATTGAGATTGGTGTTTAATCCCCCCGCTGAAAACATTTCTGTTTTAGCTGATCCGTATTGTTTAGAAAACTCTTTAATAAACTTATTAAATAATGCAATTAAGTACAGCGAAAAAGGGAAGATTGAAATTTCTCTAAAAAAAGAAAACAAATTCGCGGTCTGTAAAATAAAGGATGAGGGAATTGGAATGTCGGAAGACTATCAAAAACATCTCTTCCAAACTTTCAGCCAGGAAAAAGTCGGTATTAATCGCCCATACGAAGGTGTCGGTTTAGGTCTTGCCTTAACCAAAAAATATTGTGAGCGTATGCAAGCCGGGATAGAGATTCAAAGTAAGCAAGGTTCAGGAACGACAGTAACACTTAAATTACCTTTAGCGAAATAAATGGAGATAAAAAAATGAATGAAATAGAGTCCACAATTAAACCACAAATACTTTATGTTGAAGATCAGGAAGATGCTGCTAACCTTGTTGTAGCTATCTTAAAAAAAGACTTTGATGTCTCCATAGCTGAATCGGTTGAACAAGCTTTGGAAAAATTAAAGTCTGAGAAATTCAATTTGATTTTAATGGATATTGCTTTGCACAGTAAGTTCGATGGTCTTGATTTAATAGGTAAATTAAAATCCGATGAATTATATAAAAACATTCCAATTATTGCCCTTACAGCTCACGCAATGCACAGGGATAAAGAAAAAATGATGGATGGCGGTGCAGATGATTATATCTCTAAACCTTTCAATAAAGCCAATTTAATTGAAAAAATTAAAAATTTACTTTGATAACATTGATTAAGAAATCCAACTTATTACTGTCCGAGCTTAGCTGTAAAACCTAAGTGCTGCAGCGTAGCCAGAGGCTACAAACAAAGTGAAAATAGTTGTGAATAACTGAAGTTACGCAGTCAACGCTATTTTCATTCCAAATAGGTTCTCTCGATACTTCCGACCCCATCTTCTCCAAAGGATCCTTCGGATGAACTGC
>JAHJVF010000004.1 GCA_018828505.1 Bacteroidota bacterium
AAAATCCCTTTAGGGATGACATATAAAACCCTTATTTTGTTCTATAAACAATACAATTATTCTAATTTCTAATGAAAAATTTATTTGTTAAGTTAACGCTAATGCGCCGAAGCGGGATCTTCGCTTCGCTACGATATGGAGTAGGGAGAAATCCTTAGTGTAACTTAGTGTGCTGCGTGCCTTATTGGTTATCGTTTTTTACCACTTAGACACTAAGATCACTAAAAAACACGAAGAAATTTTACTTTTATACAATTGCGGATTTTTGTGAAAAAGTTTGACTTCTTTCATAAGGGGCGTTGAGTTTATAACTTCAACAAGCGTTGGAGTGGGCTAAAACAAATAAATATGATAAAAACTCTATTCTTTGTAAATTTATTTTAAGAATATTTATCAATCAAAATCTTCTTTCATTTAGTAACTCAAGTTGACCGCTTGTTAAGTTGTTCTACAAAAACCGCCCAACACGGGCGGATAAATTAAAACGGTGGAAATACAAATAGTTATTTCTGAGGTTGACCAAAAAGTCCTTTGTGAACCTTTGTGCCTTTGAGACTTTGTGGCGGATGTTCTGAATTTTCTTAATAATAAAGATTTTTATTTGCCACGAAGACACAAAGACCCAAAGAACCACTAAGAAAATTTACTTTTTGGACAACCACCAAACAAAAGGTAAGATTATTAACTGTTTTAACAGTTTTAGGAAACAAAACGGTCAACTTGAGTTAGTAACATCACCTTTAGTTGTAAAATAAAAAATATGAAATCCAATTCGTTGAACTTATTCTCATTATTGTCAAAAAAACTATACGAACTTAAATCCTGGGTAGAGAGTTTTGCTGAAAAGCCGTATGCAACAGCAGCACTGTTTTTCTTTGCATTTATCGAGTCGTCATTTTTTCCAATACCACCGGATGCTTTATTAATAGTCTTGGCACTCAGCAAACCGTCACGAAGCTTCGTTTATGCTTTTTATTGTACGCTTGGTTCGGTGTTGGGGGCATACTTAGGCTATTTGATTGGTTACGTCTTTTACGATACAATTGGTATCGGTATAATTAAATTCTATGGCGTCCAAAATGAAATCAATTATGTACTGACTAAATATCAAGAGAATGGTTTTCTGGCGATTATCACCGCAGGGTTCACACCAATTCCTTATAAAGTGTTCACGATACTTGCAGGATTCAATCTCACTATCGATCTTTGGACATTGACTTTTGCTTCAATCATCGGACGTGCGGGGAGATTCCTTCTTGTTGCCGGATTATTTTTTTGGATAGGTCCAAAAATCAAAGTTTACATCGAAAAATATTTCGATAAACTTGCACTTGTATTTGTAGCATTGTTGATATTTAGTTTCTTCGTGTTAAAATATTTGATATAAAAGCTTCATCCTATAGAGGCGTAATTATTCTTGGATACCGAGAAAATATTACTTTTGAGACACTCACTAATTCATGAAATACATATTATTATGATAAGATAAATAAAATGATTTTTAAGACTGATATACTTGTAATAGGCAGTGGAATTGCCGGATTGAGATTTGCAATCGAAGCTTCACAATTCGCTGAGGTTTATATTGTTACCAAAAAAAATCGTGCAGAATCAAATACGAATTATGCACAAGGGGGAATCGCTTCTGTTCTTTCTAAAGATGATCGAGCAGAATTGCATGTAACCGATACACTAAATGCCGGAGATGGTCTGTGTAATCGTGAAGCTGTGGAACGAATAGTGAACGAAGGTCCATCCGAAATTCAAAAATTGATTGATATTGGAATGCAATTCTCAAAAACCTCAGATGGGAAATTACATCTTGCAAAAGAGGGGGGACACTCAAAAAGCAGAATTGCCCATGCGAAGGATCTTACAGGAAGAGAAGTCGAGCAAGCATTACTTAAAAAAATATCTGAAATAGATAACATTCATTTATTTGAGAATCACTTTGCAATTGATCTTATCACAGAACACCATCTTTTAAGTCCATATAGGACTCTCTCAAGTAAAAGACACTGCTGGGGTGCGTATGTTTATGATGTGGAGGAATCAACCGTTCATACCTTCCTTGCGAAATGTACTCTTTTATCAACGGGCGGATTAGGGCAGGCATATTTACATACTACAAATCCTGCAATTGCCACAGGTGATGGATTCGCTATGGCATTTCGTGCGGGGGCTTTGATTGCAAACATGGAATTTGTTCAGTTTCATCCTACTGCTCTATTTGAAGAGGGATTTGACAATCGGAGCACAACACCTTCTTTTTTGATTAGTGAAGCAGTGCGTGGTTTTGGAGCTAAATTAAAATTGAAATCTGGCGAAGAATTCATGCACAATTATGATGAGAGGGGAGAATTAGCTCCGCGTGATATTGTTGCCCGCGCTATTGATAATGAATTAAAAAAGAGAGGAGATAATTTTGTATATCTCGATCTCACTTTCAAATCGATGGATGAGATCGTAAATCATTTTCCTCATATTTACTCTAAGTGTTTAGAAAAAAATATTGATATTACAAAAAATTATATACCCGTAATTCCAGCAGCACATTATGCTTGCGGTGGAGTAGTTACTGACTTAAACGCTCAAACTTCTATTGAGAACTTGTTTGCATCCGGTGAGGTTTCAATGACAGGTGTTCATGGTGCTAACCGATTGGCAAGCAACTCTCTTCTCGAAGCGCTGGTCTTTTCAAAATACTCTGCGATAGATTGTAAAAAGATTTTAAAAGAATCTCTATCCCAAATTCCGGATGGAATCCCCGAGTGGGTGGACACCTCGGAAATTTCCACTGAAGAAAAAGTGCTTATATCTCAAAGCAGAAGGGAGATAAGAGAAATTCTTTGGGAATATGTTGGAATTGTGAGATCGAATGAAAGATTGAATCGTGCTCTTAGAAGATGCCACATTATTTATGAAGAGACAAAAAATATGTATAACGTTACTAAACTTTCGGAAGAAATTTTGGAATTGCGGAATTTAATTGATGTAGCATATCTCATAGCTAAATCTGCTCTAATAAGAAAAGAGTCACGTGGTTTACATTTTACTTTTGACTATCCAAACAGAGATGATCAAAATTGGTTAAAACCGACATACATGCAGAATTTGAATCTTTAAAGTTGATTACGATGTTTTTTATTAATTACTTCAAATCAGTCTCTCGAATATAAATCTCATATTTTAATAGATTAAGCTTGTTGAGCAATTTATTAAGCTTTCTCAGAATTCACATTTTTGTCTTGTCGATCCCACCCTGTCACATAATAATAATCTCGTAGCTGGCTTGCTCGAAGAAACTTACCTCAACTTATTGAGATGTTACGAAGAAACTTGTCAAAAAAACTTGAGATTGGAGCCTAAGATTCTAAATCTGACAACCGACGGATTTTGAATGACTATTTTGTGTAACTTTATTTATATACAGATGTTACGCAGATTTGAAAAACTAATATCAAAATTCGAAATTCTAAACAAATTCAAAAAACTAAACTCAAAACAAAATAATTAAATATTGCATATTTCATTAGTTTTTCCTGCCATATCATAGCATTGTCGTGGCGGGGAGGTTTTGAGTTTAGAATTTGTTTAGTGCTTAGAAATTCGGATTTAGAAATTAAGCTTTTTGCCGCGTCATAAATGATTTTGCGTAACTTCAGTTATATATTAACCTTGATAAATTTTTTGTCATATGTTATGTTGCATTCAGATGAGATTAAACAACCTTCGCACTAAATTCTTTCTCTTTGCTATGATCATGTCGGGTTTCTTTTGGCTTGGCGGAACTGTTTATCGTAGTATAATTGCATATCGATTATTTGAACCGTTTTCTTTGGTCGTCAGATCAGAACTTACTTATGAATCTATAGCCCAGACTTTGTTAATTATAGGCGGAGTAACAGTTTACATTTTAGCAGCTTACATCCTTTTTATTGTTTTTTATATATTGTTTGTTTTTAATTCCAAGATCAACTTTAAGCAGAATGGCTGGTTTTTTATGAGCACGATCATTTTTGCTATCTTCCTTCCAGTGGAAATATTTTTAATGAATATTGATCTTCAATTTGCGTTACTTGTCCATTCACAAGGATTTGACTTAAATCGAGGAATGAGCTTACTAATTCAACGGATTGGTGCATTGAGCGGCCTTCCGGCTATCTCTTTTTTTGCATATTTCACAACAATCTGGCTCGCCATTTTTCAACCTCTTAGGCGCATTTAGACAGTGAAAACCAAAGATAAAGAATATGAATCAATCATTCAGGAATTGAGGGATGTCGCTGGGTTGAAAGATATTAAAATAAGGTTTGAGAAAGGGGATTTCAGTGGGGGATATTGTATCCTAAAAACAGAGAGGGTGATTATAATCAATAAAAATACTTCTCTAAAACGCAAAGCCATTGTTATAGCGATGGCACTTAAAGAGATTGGAATTGAAGATATTTACGTCAATCCTAAGATCCGGGAAATAATTGAGGAGGATTGAATTCGATTCTTTGTTTGATTAGAGGATAATCATTTGGTGTTCCTTCAATAATATAATTTTCCTTAGCGACTTATATTTTATGGTTACCCATAGTTATTTATCAATTGGGCTAAAGCCCTTGATGTTGGTGGCTTTTCAATAACCCCACGCTTAAGCGTGGGGTTACAAAAACATACCAATCTCTACGGACTTTAGTCCTTAGTTCAAATTTTTAGAGATGCTCTTCAAATATTACTGATAAATTTTAGATTATAACGACAAGTGATTTAGTAAATAAAATTATGCTCCCATTAATGAATGACCCCGCAGCAAGCTTCGAGGAATTCTTTTGATTAAAGATTCCATCTTTAACACTGCTAAAATGAATTGATAAAAGATGGAATCTTTTTTTTGGGGTATTAAAAATTTCCGAATTATCTCATGGGTCACAATGATTCAACTAAAGCTCACTCCAAAGCCAATAGAATCTATTTCCCGAAGCACTTTAGTGCATCTCTAATAACTAAAAAATGAGGACTAAAGTCCATCTCGCCTGCCTCATCAGACTAAGGTTGGCGGGCAGGAATGAACGGATTTCTTTTTTAACCCCATCCGTCAGCTGACGGATG
>JAHJVF010000184.1 GCA_018828505.1 Bacteroidota bacterium
AACTTGTTGTTATTGATCGTAAAAATCATCATATAAAAATAGTTTAAAGGTAAACCTTATCGGAGCAAATCAAACCTTAGTAACCACAACTAAGTAAGGAGATTCCACCTTATTACATTATTCAATTCAGTCCCCATCAACCGACCTAAAATAAGATAATAAGGTTAATTAATTGGGCGCAAGGAATATTACTAAGGTTTTTGGACCTGATAAGGTTTGCCCCTTTTATTTCTTTAGTAAATACAAAAGTTCTTCCTCGCCGTAACATTCAAACTTTGACGACCGAATAAAATAAGCCCAAACCACCTGTTGACGATTTGGGCTTCTGACTCATTCTCAATTATATCAGTTCAAAACTGAATCGTTAAATCAAAAAACTGTACGTTTTTCAATCTTCCGAAATCAGCATAACCGTAATTGAATGCCAATCCAATATCATTTACAATCGGGTACGATACTCCAAAACCGAAAGTTAATCCCTGTTCACTGTCTCTCATAAATAAGGATTTGTACCCAACTCTTGCAAAGATCATTCTATTAAAATTTAATTCAATTCCTGAATTTACATATTCGGTGTTATCATTTGGATGGACTGCATCAACGGCAGCGGTTGCTGTGAATAAACTTGATCGAATTATATCCATTGAGAGTCCTATTCTGAACGTCAAAGGAATATCGTAATAGTTCATTCTATATTCAGCAGGAACGTTGTTTGCTCCGGAGTTCGGATTTGCATTGGGATCAACGTTAATGTAAATATCTCTCCCATCAAGCCGCATTTTAGTGCCGAAGTTCGTAATGCTTGCACCAATCTTCAATCCGTTAAATGGTGTTGTGTACAGCGTTCCAACATCAATCGCAAAAGTATTAGCCGACATATCCCAAATTGCTTCACGAATATACTTAGCAGTAAAGCCGATTGAAAAATTATCAGTTAAGTTTCGTGCATAAGTCAAACCAAGTGCGAGTGAACTGGCATCCCAAACTCTACCATCTCCATCCGGATTTTCAAACGTCCGGACTTTTTCTTCCGGCACTCTGAACGAAGTGAAACTGAATCCGAGAGTTCCGAGATCACCGATATTGATCGCAAGAGCTGCAAAATCGAATGACATATCCGCCAGCCAATTTGCATGATTAAATGCGACAGCACCGGTCCCGTAAATCCGTGAAGCTCCGGCTGGATTCCAGTAAATCGAATAGATATCGTTTTCCATTGCTGAGAAAGCTCCCGCCATTCCGATTGCTCTTGCCCCTGCACCAATCTTTAAGAACTGAGCTGCTGTCGTGGATACTTTAGTGGTGCTTCTATCAAGCTGTGCGTTGGAATAATTAAATCCGATACCAATGATAACAAACGAGATTATTAAAACTTTAATTTTTCCCGAAAATCGGGATTTTTCCGATGAATCGGGACAGGCTATTTCCCCCGACAAGTCGGGGATTTCACTTCGTTTAACATTTAACATTTTATATCTCCAAAGAGTTTAATTTCAAAATTCTACTTAATGACAGCAAATCTGCCAACTTTTTCTCCGATTCCTGGCGCATCAACATGGTAGATGTAAACACCGTAAGCAATTCGCTGTCCTTCATAGCTGAGCAAATTCCAACCGAGAATACTGGAATCATCATTCTTACGCAATGTTTCAACTAATTCACCTGTAATCGTGTAAATGCGAACTGTACATTCCCTCGGAAGATTTCTGAATTGAATTTGCTGCTCACCTCTTCTATTTGGCAGCTTTGCAGGTTCTTCAGCTTCGGAAAAAGCAACGTATGGATTTGGGACAACATAAACATTTGCCAGAGCAGATTTAGCAGCGGTTTTATCATAAGTTTCAGCCTTTGTCCGGAATGAATAGACATCCCCTTTCTTGAAAGGTTTAGTTGTTCTCAGAAAATAAGCATCGCCTGCTTTAGGATAAACCGGAGTGGTTCCAGTTTTTGGTAAATTAAAATCTATCTGATAAGATGTTCTTATACCTGTTCGAACTCGAGGGAAGAAAATAATATTTTCACCGAGGTCCCACTTACTATTATTTCTTGTTGCCGTAACTCCCTCAAAAATAAAATAGTCAGCTTTTCTACCTAACATGGAATCTTGAGTTGCAATTGTGATCTTGAAGGGACAAACGATCGGGCGATTCAATGGCTGCGATAATACAGTATCACCTGGAGTTACAAATTTGCCATCAGCCGTAGTGTCCATACTTGTGAACTCAATCTTAAAATCCAAATCAGTCGGGAGATGTGGTGCCGCACCGCTGACAGTTCTTGGAACCCAGATTATCGTGTCTCTAAAATTATTTGCTCTGCCGGGCAGCCAGCCGGAATTCTTTCTTTCGACACCTAAAGTATCTTTTGTGACAAAGATTCTCATTCCGTTGAAGGTTGAATTTCCATCTTCTCCATTTACTAATTTACTTTGAGATACCGGATAATATTGATAAGAGACTGAAAAAGTTTGTCCGGCGGGGAGGTCATTCTTA
>JAHJVF010000531.1 GCA_018828505.1 Bacteroidota bacterium
AATGTATTGCTATTCATATTTTGAATAGTCGGTGAAGTGAATTTTTTTTATTGATTGAATGAGAACAAACATCCTAAAAAATATTTTTGACTTTTTACATAACCTCAATCTCTCAGACTTCTGAGAGATTGAGATTAGCATTTACTTATTTATTTAAGAAGGGTCAATTTCTTTATCGAAACAAACGACCCGGCTTCCAAACGGTAGAAGTACACACCACTTGAAAGATTCATTTTTGCTTCGCCCGTGTTAAACAATACTGTATAACTTCCGGCTTCCTGATTGCTGTTCACAAGAGTAGCAACTTCATTACCAAGCACATCATACACCTTGAGGGAAACCAAACCAGGATTTCCAATTGTGTATTGAATCTTTGTTGACGGATTGAATGGATTCGGATAGTTCTGCGAGAGTGCGAACTCTTTAGGTACCGATCCATTCTGAACGATGGTTGGTCCTGAAGATTTAGGTATAGTCGCCACAGAGACTCCGCCAATGGTATTGGCATCTAATGTAACCGAGGCAGTTCGCGCTAATGCTCTGCCTTCCAAAGATGCGCCTGTAGCAAACGTAATGTTTGCATAAGCCATAATGGTTCCCTTCATTACAGCAGTTGTTCCAAAAGTTGCCGCACTGCCGACTTGCCAAAAAATGTTGGAAGCCTTCGCGCCACCGATTAGGAAAACTTGGCGACCGGATGTCATATTGAAACTGGATGCTATTTGAAAAATCCAAACAGCATTCGCGTCGCCTTGAGCATCGAGTGTAAGATCGCCTGACGATATTTCAAGCGAGCTGGTGGATTTATAAAGTCCCGGGGGAAGTGTTTGTCCGCCAAGATTTCCAGCTATACCGATAGGATTTACTGTTCGTCCTGCGGCATCGTTAAATGCAGTCGTTAAATCAAGCATTGCCTGAGTTAACATAGTAGCGTCTGTCACGTAACCCGTAGGACCGGAAGCGTCAACCGTGTAGATCGTTCCGACTAAGGCTACTGTCTCAAATCCGGTCATGGAAGCACCGGTGATAGGACTCGCTCCAACATCTCCGGTAATACTCGTAGGACCGGTATTGGTGATTCCAGCGTACGACAGAATTGCAAATCTGCCAGTCAAACCAAGAGTTACCGGCAAAGGACTTGTTGAGACATTGACCGCTGTCACTTTAGCCAGCGAGCTGGGGTATGTAAAGTCATTATCACCGGTGTGGGTGAGGGTGATCGGAGCCGAACCAGTCGCAGTCACATTGACACGACCGTTTCCAGTGTTGGTAACTGTCACGAAACCAGTCGCCGTGCTGTTAATCGTCATCACACCATTGCCAGTGTTGGTCGCGGTAAGCCCACCGCCATTGTTGACGATGTTGATCGTTCCTGTTCCGGTTTGAGTAGCCACAACATGGGCACCATTGTTGACCACGTTGATGAAGCCGCCGCCAGTTACCACTGGGGCCACATCGCCCGCATTGGTACCAGACACCGTAATATGGGACGCTGCCGCTGTATCAGCAGGCGCGGCCAAAACCGGCTGAGAAATGGTATTGGCATCTAATGTAACCGAGGCAGTTCGCGCTAATGCTCTGCCTTCCAAAGATGAGCCTGTAGCAAACGTAATGTTTGCATAAGCTATAATGGTTCCCTTCATTACAGCAGTTGTTCCAAAAGTTGCCGCACTGCCGACTTGCCAAAAAATGTTGGAAGCCTTCGCGCCGCCGATTAGGAAAACTTGGCGACCGGATGTCATATTGAAACTGGATGCTATTTGAAAAATCCAAACAGCATTCGCGTCGCCTTGAGCATCGAGCGTAAGATCGCCTGACGATATTTCAAGCGAGCTGGTGGATTTATAAAGTCCCGGGGGAAGTGTTCGTCCGCCGAGATTTCCGGCTATACCGATAGGATTTACTGTTCGTCCTGCGGCATCGTTATATGCAGTCGTTAAATCAAGCATTGCCTGAGTTAACATAGTAGCATCTGTAACGTAACCCGTAGGACCGGCAGCGTCAACCGTGTAGATCGTTCCGACTAAGGCTACTGTCTCAAATCCGGTCATGGAAGCGCCGGTGATAGGACTCGCTCCAACATCTCCGGTAATACTCGTAGGACCGGTATTGGTGATTCCAGCGTACGACAGAATTGCAAATCTGCCGGTCGAACCAAGAGTTACCGGCGCTTGCTGAGAAAAAGCAACCGCATGCAACATCAAAACAGATATCAGTCCCGTTCCGAGTAAACTCATGAAACGGTGTAAAATACCTTTTCTGTTTTTTGTGTAAGTTTTCATAAAACTCTCCTTTCAAGAGGTTTTTGTGATATATTA
>JAHJVF010000185.1 GCA_018828505.1 Bacteroidota bacterium
CAACGTGACGGGGCAGCCTCACTTGCCACATCATAGCCTGCCCCTTCATAGCTATTTTGTGGCGGGCATTGTCGTGGCGGGGATGTTTTGAGTTTTGTCCGTCAATTGACGGGTTGTTTAGTGTTTAGAAATTCGGATTTAGTCCGTCAACTGACGGATTAAGCTTTTTGCAGCGTTCTACATGATTTTGCGTAACATCAGCAGCTTATTAATATATTTTAGACATAACTAAAACTTTTCTTGATATTCCACATAGTTGTAGATATATTTAAAATAAAGAACGAGAGTGTTTATGGATATAATAACGAGAATAGCGTATTTAACACAAATACGACCCTTCATAGAACACAAAATAATTAAAGTTTTGGTTGGGCAGCGAAGAACCGGAAAAAGCTATTTTTTACTCTCTCTTCAAGACGAGATAAAAAAAAAGAACAGCAATGCAAATATCATATACATCAACAAAGAATTGTACAGCTTTGATTTTATCGACTCTGCGAAAGAGCTTTACAATTATATCGAATCAAATCTTTCCAATAACTTCAACTATATTTTTATCGATGAAATTCAGGAAATACCTGACTTTGAAAAAGTTCTTCGCGATCTGCTGAATCGGGAAAATATCGATGTTTACATTACGGGTAGCAATGCCGCCTTGTTTTCTGGGGAGTTAGCAACGAGACTTACTGGCAGATATATTCAAATCAAAATTAATCCGCTTTCCTATTTAGAATTCTTACAGTTTCATAATATATCTAACGACGACACCTCCTTAAACCTTTATATGCGTTTTGGAGGCATGCCGTTTTTAAAAAACTTAAAAATGGAAGAAGAAATAGTAACTCCCTATTTAAGAAGCATATTCGATACGGTATTACTGAAGGATATTGTCACCCGCGCAAATATCCGTAATGTGGAATTTTTAATTATGCTGGTTAAATACATTGCTGAAAACACCGGTAATATTGTTTCGGCAAAAAAAATAAGCGATTTTATGAAAAACCAGCGGGTAAATATTCCACCGAATACAATAATCAATTATTTAGGTCTGCTCACAAATACTTTTCTAATTGATAAAGTTTCACGCAGGCAAGTTGCCGGGAAAAAAATTTTTGAAATTAACGATAAATATTTTTTTGAAGATTTAGGATTGCGCAATTCTCTTATAGGTTTCCGACCGCAAGATATATCGAAAATTATCGAGAATGTTGTCTACATGCATCTTATCTATCTCGGTTACGAAGTAAATGTTGGGGTTGATGCGGGAAGAGAAATCGATTTCGTTGCACAGAAAAATGAAAAGCTCGTTTACGTACAAGTCTGCTACTTGCTTGCAGATGAAAAGGCAGTTGAACGTGAATTCGGAAATTTGCTGTCAATAAAAGATAATTACGAAAAATATTTGATAAGCATGGATAAATTCAAATATTCAAATTACAAAGGAATTAAACATCTCACTTTATCTGAATTCTTGATGAATTTTGAATAGTACAAAGCAATCGCTATAAGAATATTTTTCCTGTTTTAAGAGAAGCCCGACCAGTCAGTTGACTGGTCGGGCTTCTTAATAACCGGGCTTCTTTTAATTTGAGCGGCAAGACTCGCTGTTTCGCTTCAATCTATAAATTTGACCCAAATTTTCCATTCCGCCCAAGGCGGACAAGTAGGAAAATTTGGGATTAACATATCATTTTTCATTAATATATGTAGGACTTCGTTTCAATTTCTTTCCAAAGGGTCCTTCGGACAATAAATGATACTACTCTTCCACAGTGTGATTACTACGTCATTAGATTCGTCTCATAAATCTTCAGGTCAATAAACGCAGTTTCTTCATAACCAAAAAACTCTACGACCTTGAAGGTTAAACAATCTGTTTGCAAATAGTACAACCTTCAAGGTCGAAAATTTCTCTTCAGTAAATCTTCAGGTCAATAAACTAAGTAATGTGGAAAATCCGGGTAAGAATAAAGTTTCAATTCCTTCATCTTTTTTACCTTGAAGATCAAGCAACTCATTGACAGTTAACATAATCTTGAATGTCGGTCAAAACTCTACGACCTTGAAGTTATTCAGATTAAAGTCAACGTTAATTTTCTCTCAACCTTCAAGGTTTTTATTGTCCTGAGCGGGCGACGGGATTCGGACCCGCGACCCTTAGCTTGGGAAGCTAATGCTCTACCAACTGAGCTACACCCGCAAAACAAAATTTTCAGTTAAGTGCAACTTAGAAAACAAAAACTTATCTTTCAAGTGTACTTCTATGAAAATAATTTTATAATTACGTAAATAACTGAAGTTACGCAGTCAACGCTATTTTCATTCCAAATAGGTTCTCTCGATACTTCCGACCCCATCTTCTCCAAAGGATCCTTCGGATGAACTGCATAGGCGGTAAAGCGGGTCGGAAACTCGAGAACCTGCAAATATAGGCTGGTTTTCGAGTATCCCGACCGAGACCAATTCGAGATGTGGGTCGGGATGTATCGAGAAAACCATGAAAAATTTTGTTGTTGTAGC
>JAHJVF010000186.1 GCA_018828505.1 Bacteroidota bacterium
CAATTGAAAAAAGAGAGAAGAAAATTCTTGTCGATTTTTTGGAATGTGATTACATCGATAGTACTTTTCTAGGTGTGCTCGTTGTAACTTTGAAGAAACTAGTTGCTGTGGGTGGAAGTATCAGATTGGTAATCAGTAATCCTAACGTTAAATCCTCTCTTGAGCTGACAAGAATGAACAAGATCTTCAAAGTTTATGATGATCTTCAAACAGCCATTAGTAGTTTTAATGAATAGGTTGTGCTTCGTAAGCTTCAATTAATAACTTTTTCCGATTAGAATAAACTGATGAATCTAATTAACTCCCCTGAGTATTCTCAAATACATCAAAGAATATTTATCAAGTTAGTTATCATTTTCATTTTCTTGTTCAGTTGTAATCTATCGTTCGCACAGATTTGGCAGAAAGTAGATTCAGTCTTCAGTCCCTCCGGTGTGACGGTAAATAGTTTTTCTGCTCCATATTTCTGCGATCTTGATGGGGACGGCGATTTCGACCTGATTCTCGGAAACACTTCTTTAAGCCGCATTAAATATTTTCAAAATACAGGGACAAAGTTTCAACCGAAATTTAAAGAAGATACTTCAATGTTCTCTTCTATCTATGCAAGTGGTTATATGGGTACGAACTCATATTATCCTGTCACTTGCGATCTTGATGGCGACGGTGATTTTGATCTGATAATCGGCGGCTATAATGGATTATTATTTTATAATAATATTGGAGATTCTACATTTCCTATCTGGCAGAAAATCGATACGGTTTTCCCAGGAGTCAATTCACAGATTGGAACTGATGCAAAACCTGAATTTGCAGATTTAGATAGAGATGGTGATCTTGATCTGTTAGTCGGAATAGGCGAGTCTCTCTTTGGCGGTCCAACTGCTGGAATTACAATGGGATTCCGTAATACTGGTTCCAAGTCAGTGCCAAAGTTTATTAAAGACAATGCGCTCGTACTCGATTTACCCGATGCTGGATTAAATTCTTATCCTGCTTTAGCTGATTTGGATTCGGATGGTGATTCGGAATTATTACTTGGCCGGGATATTTCGAGCTTGCTTTATTATGCGAATACAGGAACGACAAATCCGCAATGGACAAGAAATACGACACGGTTCGCCATGGTTGAAACGAAAACCTATTGGAAAAACCCAACCTTCTGCGATTTAGATGGAGATAATGATTATGATCTGATCTACGGGACGTCTGATGGAACATTATTTTTCTATAAAAATATTGGGACTCCAACTTCACCTGAGTATCAATATGATGGCTCTTATTTCCAGTTAATTAGAATCGATGGAGGTGCGTCAACTGTTTCTTTGGCCGACTACGACAATGACGGCGATATCGATCTTATGAGCGGTGATTGGCTTGGAAAATTTCAATACTTCAAAAATGAGGGGAGTAATTCTGTCCCTAAATTCAAAAAAACTGAAACTCTCTTTACCAATATTGATATCGGTTCATACAGTTCACCAGTATTTGTTGATCTCGATCAGGATGGAGATTATGATATTGTTTCCGGCGGGTTGAACGGAAAAGTTTATTGCCATATTAATAACGGAATGTTTTTTACAGCGAATACAACGCTATTTGGGCACATTAATGTAATTGGAAGGGCGGCGCCTGCATTTGTGGATATTGACGGGGATGGCGATCTGGATTTATTAGTCGCCGCAGAACTCCCTGCAAATACTAAGTTTTATCTTAATGACGGATACAATAACTTCACACAAAAGGATTCAATGATCGCAGGGATCACAACGCCGCGTGATGCTCATCCGACTTTTGCTGATATAGATAGAGATTTTGACTTTGATCTTATCCTTGGAAGAATAGATGGTAAAATTGTTTACTACGAAAATACAGGCAACAAAAACAATCCTGTCTGGGAAAGAAATGATACTTTTTTTGCAAACGTACGTGTGAAGCAGCACGCCGCCCCCGGTTTCGCCGATATTGATGGTGATGGAAAGCTTGATTTAGTCCTAGGCGAATACGATGGGAATTTTACTTTCTTTAAAAATATGTTATCTACCTCCATTGTCAATTACTACGTTAGACCGCCGGAAGAATTTGTGCTAATGCAAAATTATCCCAATCCTTTCAATCCATCGACAAAAATTCGTTTTTCAATACCATTTGGAAAGAATAAAGATCAGCTTTATCGGTTGATAGATGGCTCATTAAAAGTCTATAATCAATTAGGTCAAGAAGTTACAACTTTATTCTCAGGGCCGATCAGACCAGGAGCTCATGAATTTGATTTCTATGCATCGGCTTACGGTATACCAAGCGGGGTATATTATTACGTCTTGGTTCTTTCGAACGGATACTTCGAATCGAAGAAGATGTTGTATCTAAAGTAAAAAGTTTATAAGGTTTATTAAGCTTGCACTGAGCGACCTGCCCGCCACATTGAGATTAAAGAGGCAGGCGGGAGCGAATGTGTTCATAAAGTTTATACCTAAATTTCTAAAATGAAAAGGGACAAAAAAACTATAAGTTGTTTATTTTTAAATCATTACAAACGAAACCTAAAAAAGAAACATCACCTTTTAGATGAGAAGAATATTCCCATAATATTGCGGATAATAATTTCACCCTTTCTGGGTTTTAGCTTCTCTTATCACAATTTTCTATAATCCTTACACCCCTACGGGGTTATTTGACCAGCGAATTAAAACTAAAATCCCGAAGGGATGGTATTCCATTAGTAGTTAAATCTTGCGCAAAATGGCAAGAAATTCCAAACCCCAAAAAATAAATAACAAATAAATTCCAATGACTAAAATTCAAAATTCAAAACAAACCGCCATCGGCGGAACA
>JAHJVF010000033.1 GCA_018828505.1 Bacteroidota bacterium
TAACGAAACATTCTCAGCCCGGCAGGTTCAAAAACAGCGAAAGAGACCTTTGGGCAGGAAAAATCAAATTAACACATTTTATCTCCAATGCGTTTAATTGGAAATTTGCTTACCGCTACTCTAAATCTCTTGTAAGATTTAACGAAGGTATTTCGCTGAGCAAAATTACTTTAAGACCAAATGAAACACTCAATGATGTTCTTTATGATGAGCTGCGCACCCCGGTTGTAAATGAAGATGCTTATCATAAATGGACAAAACATAATATTGATTTGGAAGCTAGAGGAAACTTTTTTAATGATGAAAAAAGCATCTCCTCGCTGAAACTATACTTCTCTCAGGCACAAAGAGAGTATAGAGACGGGGAACGAGAATTGGCTGGATCAAAAATTCACAACGATCACTGGTCAAAAGTTTGGGGAACAAAATTCAAACAGAATTATTCGGTTAATTTCATCGAGCTTGAAGCCGCAATGCTTCTTGAAAGAAAAATTTTAGAATCACCCTTTATTCCCGGGAAAAAACTTTTCACTGAGTTTCAATCATATTTTCTTTCAGAATTCAATCTTTCTAATGTGGTTAAACCAGGTTTCTATCTAAAATATTACAACCAAGAGAGAATTAATGCGTCGCATTTCAGTTTTGGCGGAGATATTTCCTTTACGTCAATCGATAACCTGCATTTTTATACGGGTTTGTCTCAGGTTTATTACATTCCTGCTCAAGATGAAATTG
This sequence comes from Bacteroidota bacterium, assembly GCA_018828505.1. Taxonomy (GTDB): domain Bacteria; phylum Bacteroidota; class Ignavibacteria; order Ch128b; family Ch128b; genus JAHJVF01. The sequence continues at coordinate 736 of JAHJVF010000033.1, forward strand.
CGTATGACATCTACAAAAATATTTTTGAGATTGGAAAGCGATCAAGTCTCTATTCACGTGTAAGTTATACAAATAACTTTGGCTCTCTCTCGGCGGATTATTATTTGCATCACGACGAAATTGCAAAAACAAACTCCAATGCCCTTTATTATTCTCATAGTCAGGAATTGCTAAACGGAATTAATAAATCTTATCCCCAAAAATCTATTCAAATGGGAGGAAGTGTTTCGGGACTATTAAAATATTGGAAATTAAACTTGCAGTTCAATCTTTCAATGAATAAGATAACAGAAGAAAATATTTTGACGATCTATCAACCTCGAATAACTTCAAATGTTGGATTGTTTTTCAAAGATAAGTTCTTTAATGAAAGTTTAGATTTGAATGCCGGCATCCGGGTAAGCTTTTTCACTTCGTACAATGGTCTTGGATTTTCTCCGGAAAAGATTTATTACGTTAATGTTCGGACAATTGATTCCCTCGATTTCAATTATTCCCAATTAAAAATTCCATCTAATTATCAATTAGATCTAGTAGCTTCGGGCAGAATCAAGGAATCGGCAATTGTTTATCTTTCAATCGAAAATATTACGAATAGAAAATTTTACCTTGAACCATATTATCCAATCAATGACATCGGATTTAGATTTGGTCTTGCTTGGGAGTTTTTAGATTAAATTTGTGCTTGTTATTTGTGGAATTAGTGTAAATCAGTGGCGGAAATAAAAAATAAAATCATCACAATTTTCGGTTCATCATTTCCAAAACCTGGAGAGAATGAATACGAATTTGCCTATAAACTCGGTAAGAAATTAGGAGAGCACGGTTTCGCAATCTGTAACGGTGGATTTTACGGCACAATGGAAGCCTCTGCAAAAGGAGCAGTGGCAAGTGGCAGCAGCACCATTGGAATAACAATTGATTCATTTGGACTTAACGCGAATAAATTTATTCAGCTTGAGATAAGATGTAAAAATCTTTTCGAGAGAATAACAAAGCTTATCGAACTCGGCGATGGTTACATTGTTCTAAAAGGAGGAACCGGAACTCTGCTCGAACTTTCTGCTGTATGGGAATTAGCAAACAAAAAAATGATAAAGAAAAAACCTATCGCGGCTCATAAAGATTACTGGAATGATCTGGTGAGATTAATAGACAAAAGAATGATCCAAGAAAAAAGAGATAAGGGGATTGTGTTTTTGAGTAATGACATAGATGAACTCCTCTTCTACATAAAATCAAATCTGGAAAAATAATTGGAATGTTATGACTCCTAAATGGCTTGAATGGTCTCAAAAACTTCAATCGATTGCACAAAGCGGATTGAATTATACTAAAAACGAATTTGAGATCGAACGGTATAATTTAATTCGAGAGATCGCATCAGAAATAATTTCACTTCAAACCGGTGAAGATAAATCCGAAATCAATAAATTTTTCGCAAGTGA
>JAHJVF010000187.1 GCA_018828505.1 Bacteroidota bacterium
GCGACTTCCCTTCCAAGAATATCATAAATTTTTAATGTTATATGACTGTTAACTGGTACCTGCCAAATGATAACGGTTGAAGGGTTAAATGGATTTGGAAAGTTTTGATGTAATTCTAAAACTTTTACTGAGATTGTTTTAACTTCTTTCAATTCACCCCTCTTCTGAAATCCAGCAGCTCCTATTTCAACCATATTTGAAAAAAGCCCCACCTCGCTTCCGTTATTTTCGGTTATTACTTTATAATATACTTTCCATGGCGAGCCAATGCCTAAATCGTAATCTGTGTATTCATTTATATACTTTCCAACAGTTGCAATTGCACTAAAGATGCCCGGAGCACCTCCCTGCATGTTAATACTGCGATAGATTTTATAACCTGTCCAATCATTCTGTTTTGTAGGATTCCAAGATAAATATGGATGGTTATTTTGAGATGATAGCGATAGAAATAACTCGAGACACGATGTACCTGTATAACCCACATATGAAGCTATTGGAGTATTACCCAACGAAGTACATCCTCCTCCCTGATAAAAAATATCATTACCGTAATCATATGTTATATATAAATCCCCTTGGCTAATACAACCATTAGCATTATATGAAAATGAAGCCAATTTACCATCTACTGTTATTATATATAAATTCCTACCAAGTTCTTTTGAATTAGGAGGAAAGTTACAATCGTTATTGAATGAAAAACCATAGTCACAATAATCACTTTCGGGGGTATTACCATATAACGCAATTGCAACTTCCTGAAAATCACTTGTTAAGTTACAAACATTATCCCACCTACATGATTGAAATGTGGTTGCCCGAAAAGTAACAGAATTATAATTTGCATTTATAACTCTTAGAAATATTTCCCTACAAGGGGCTGAGCCTTGATAATCTTGAGGGAAAATTTCTTGAATAAGAATTAAAAAAAAGGATAAAAAAATTATTTTCACTTTATCACCTTATAGAATATAATATTTTAGGATTGTTAACACTGCCCAAATAGATTCTATCAAAACCAATGGCGGGAGAGGAGAAATTAAAATCACTTATGGGTAGAGTATATTTTAGTGTCCCGTCATTATTAATTGCAATAAAGTCCGTACTAGCATAGTATATATTCCCGGAATTATCACAGCATAATGCAGTAGTCGGAATGAGCCCATTTAAATTAAAATTCCATCTAAAATTTCCATGATAATCTAATGAAACAATTCCACTTCCTTTTGCAAAATAAATATTTCCATTCTTATCCATTGTTGGAAGAACAAATCCTGCCGAAGTAGGATATACCCATCTCTTCAGTCCCGAAGGGTATAAGGATAGAAAACCATAAAACAAAGAATCATTGGGATTGCTGTATTCAAAGTAAATATTTCCCTCTGAATCAACCAAAGGTTGTATTATATAGACATCCGTACCGAAACTCCATAATATGTTACCTTCATGCGATATTGCATACAAGGACTTAGAACCAAATCCCACATGCCCGGGAGCATAAATAGTTTTGCCATCGGGTGAAAAGGTTATGCCGGATTCGGAAGAGGCTTTTAATCCTCCGTCAGGTAATAATTGCCACCTGAAATTTCCCTGGTTATCCAAAGAAATCAACTTGCCGCTATTAGAGATAAAATAAATATTTCCTGATTTGTCTATATTTATACCGGATAGAAAAATACTTTCATCAGCACCGTATTTCCATTTTAGTTGACCGTTTAAGTCAATTGCGTAGAAATATTTGTCTCCAGATCCTATATAAACAGTTCCATTTGATGCCACGAGAGGGGCCGTATCCACGAAGGGATGATTCAAAGCAAATTTCCATTTTATATTACCGTTGATTGATACTGCATATAAATAGCTCATTTGTTCACCATTTACATTTTCATACGATGAACCAAAATAAATTGTAGAATCCTCTCCTAGGACAAAGTCAGTAAAACCAACTGCGGAATTAATTCCGGGGATATTGAGTTGCCATTCAATATCTCCGATTAACGATCCATTATTTTTACTCCGACCGGTGTTTTGAGGATCGTGATGTGACATCGGCCAGGGGCTATCAGCCAAACTTGGCCAAGGTATGTCGTGTTGATAACCGGGCGGGTAATTGTCTTGAGGGTCCACTCCCTTGTCTTTACAGCTTAAGTTTATGAGGATGAGAAAACTAATTGATGTTATAATTATATACTTCATACTACTCCAAGGAATTATTTTACTCTATAA
>JAHJVF010000188.1 GCA_018828505.1 Bacteroidota bacterium
CTAAGTTTCATAATTTTTGTTCATGCTCTATCGGTATCGTTTGTTTATCCGATCGAGAAGAATATTGTTGATCATAAGAATTATGAATTGGTTTCTTATAATTATGAATATCTCATCGAATCTACCCAAAAAGTTCAGACCACTTCAACAGATTCGAGATCCTTAAATGTATCGAATTTTATTGATCCAAATAATAGAAAGATCAGAATTACGAAATTTGCTAATGCAACTTGTTCATCATCCGAATTTAGCTATTACATTTTGATAGAAGTCCCAACACTCACACCTTACTTTTCCACTTTTCTCTGAATTACTCCCTCCGATTCGATTATTTAACTAATTAAATCATGGAGTAAATATGCCTGAACTTGCATGGGCATTCATGCTGTCGGGTTGGTCAATTATAATATGTCTGACCCTTTTTTGCATTTATAAAATAGTAAAAACCAATCACAAGGAGAAATAAAGTGGAAAATATCTCAATGAAAAAACCTGAAAATACCGGCGGAAAGAAAGCACTGCTTCAAATAATCCTATTTATAGCATTAATTGTACTTGGAACATTTGCATTGAAGTTTATTTTGGACTCTTTAGGATTATTTTAAAGAAGACAGCTCAATTCCGAAATAATAGGATCGCAAAGTTATTATCGTTCGATTTCGATTCATTGTGTTCATCAATTTTTTTCAAGAATCAATTTTAACATTGCGTTACAATTTTCGGTTGTTAAACTATCTGTAAAAGATTTTAATTAAAGATTTATGGAAATTATTGAGTTTGTGCACTTGATAATGGAGTAAAGCTTTATGCAGCCTAGGAGAAAACGTCGAATGCGCTGTACCTACTGTGGTAGTTTAGCAACAAAGCGAAACGGAAAAAGGAAACTGACACCGGTGAGCTTTGAAAGACGAATTAAAAGATGCGAATGCACCGCTTTGCGGAAGTTCGCCGTCCGGCAGCTGACCACGTGAGATAAATATTTTACTTTTTTCACCTGCTTGCTCCGCCTTCGGCGGATTCAGCAGGCAAGATTGGTTTTACAGTTATCTCACGGGGCTGACGGAGACGGGTTACTTAATCATCAAAAGGATAACTTGATTCCAAAGACAAATAATCTTGCAGAAGACAAGAATCGACCAATAAAAAGAAGATTCACCCCGTTGGATGACTTAAATAAATGAATGAGTAAATAATCAAATAATTATCCAACGGGGTAAATAGAAGCATTTCAATCGGAAGCAAATGCAAACGATTACTTAATTTTGATATGTAACTACTTAAGGTTTAAGCCATATACTGATTGCCGAAAGAATAGAAAATCTCGTAATGGTAAATCTCCTTTAGAAATCTGTGGAGTAATTCTAAGAGGAAAAGACCTGCCCGCCTATTCATATCACATGAGGCAGGCGGGTTAGTTAAAAAATTCAATTCAGCAACCGAAAAGTGGAACGCTACCAAAAAAAATCTAAACTTAAATTCTAATTTTTCACGCATTTTTCAGATTAATTTATTCTTTTCCCGAAGGGATGTCCGAATGGACGGCTTTGCCGCATTCGCAGAAAATTCCATATCCAATTGAAGAATTGCATTAGAATCGACCATACCTTTACTAATGGCATATTTTGTAAGTTCTGCTAAACTATGAAGATCAAGTTTTTTCATAAGATTTACTTTGTGTGCATCAACAGTTTTAGAACTAATGAAAAGAATGGTAGCAATTTCGTGCTTTGATCGACCTTCAGCAAGTAATTGCAGTACTTCACGTTCTCGATCTGTAAGTTCATCATAATTGTCTTTTATTACATCGCCAGCATATTTTATGTATTCATCAATAACTTTTTTTGATATTGAAGAATCAAGATAAGACTCACCCTTATAAGCTGCTTTAATAGCGGAAACAAGCTCAGAAGAAGCTGATTTTTTAACTAGATATCCCGACCCGCCTGCTCGCAAGACTTGGAATATCATTTCTTTATTTGAATGCATGCTTAATATTATAATTGCTATATCGGGAGATTCTTTTTTAATTTTAAGCATAGCTTCAATACCATTCAATCTGGGCATCGAAATATCCATAACAATAACATTCGGCTTTAATTTTTGCGCTAATTCTACCGCTTCCCATCCATTTTCTGCTTCCCCAATAACATCAATGTCCATTTCGGCATTTAATAATGCGTAAAGCCCTTGGCGGACTATTGTATGATCGTCCGCAAGTAATACTTTTATCTTATTCATATTTTATTTCACTACTAACCGCCAAAAAAATTAAAAGGAGGTACTAAAAAGTAGCCACCGAATGTCATAATTTTGCTTAACTAAAAATAAATAAAAGAAACGACATGGGCAAGATACTTAAATAAAATTTGCCTGCCACGTCATAGCCTGCCCCTTCATAGCTATGTTGTGGCGGGCTATCTTGTGGCGGGTTAATCGGGGCAGGCATTTTCCATCAAACATCTTCCATTGCGGTTTACCGCACTATGATGTGGCAGGTGAGTTGTTAAGAAATGTAGAAAGAACTCGCCTATATTTGTGCCATATGGCAAGTCAAGTTAAAAATTTTGCGACAGTTCTTTTTCATTTTGTAAAATATCGATGTATTGTTTAACAACATGTTTAGCGATACCTGTTACTTGGTAAATAAAAGTAATATCTTGATTTTGTTCGTAAACAGTTTTTACTCTGTTGTAATCTTTCAAATAACGATCAACAGCTCTTTGAGAGTGATTAGTTTCTCTCGCAGCAATAGTAGGATCTTTTTTCTGAATAACGATTTTGTTGATGATAGATTTTTTGTGAGTAATTGTAGACCCCATATCATGCAAAGCGCCAGTATGCGGTAAAACACAATCATGTTCTTTCTCATAATCTAAACGTAACTGAGAAACATTGCCGGTACATTTTAAGGTTACTAAAGCAATATCACGAGTTGATAAAACACCACCTTGTTGAAATGCTTCGTTAATAATTCTTGCAATAGTGTTCTTAGCAATAACAGAAGGCAAGATTCCATTTTCTAATTGTAAGATATCTTGCTCTGAAACTATAGTTAAAACAACCGGAACAAAACGACGAGAAGGAGAATCGCCTCTTGTGTTTTTGTCTAAGGCGTTCCAGATGAGTTGCCCGGGTTTAATCCTTTTACTTTTCCGAAGGATCCTTTGGACAGGACAGTTATTTTCAAAGATACCAATAAGCTCGTCTGCAATTTTTTCTCTAACAACAGGTCCAAAGAATTTAGGAAATTCTTTATCGAAGAAATTCATAATAACTGGCTTAAGGAATCTGCTCTTGGCAGAGCTGAAGCGTTTAACACAATCGGGTTTAGTCATCATTTCTGTTTTCTCCTTTTGTGTTGGGATATTCGGACTTTTTTTTTTAGAAACAATTTCAGTTCTTTTTTTCTTTGAGAAATAATGCTGAAACTATTGTAAATATTGAAGTATTCTTCTGCCAGAGGCGCAGAAATCTTAACAAGAAAAGCAATGGTATGAACATCATAATTCTCATTGGATAGGGCGATAACTCTTTTGAATTTATCGATGTAGTTTTTGACGGAATAAACGGAATGAAAAGTATCACGAGCAATATCAGAATACTCTTTACCTTTGAGCCAATGTTGAATAATAAGAGAGCGATGAGAAATAGAACGACCCATGTCTTTGATTGTAGAGCGAAGGGGTAAAATGATATTGTTCTTTTTAAGATGTTGAATGTCACGGCAAATAGTTCTTTGCCCGCAATTGAATAATCTGTTGGCTAAATCTTCAACGGTTAGAAGACCGCCTTGTTGAAACGCTTCGTTACATACTCGTTGTATCCTATGTCTGCGAAGATCAATAACACCCTGTTTTTCTCTAATAGGAAGGTCTTCAGTGGGATTATTAAATGTTAATATAACAGCAATTTGTTTACAGTTTGCTAGCGTTAGATTGGGAGGGCTATCGATTGAAACAACATGAAAAATAATTTGTCCGGGTTTGATTGAACCGTTGTACTGGAAATAAAGAGAATAAACTTTATAGACTGTATCTAGTATAGCAGAAGCTTCAAAAGGAGAGCACGAAAGTCCAGAGATTAACTCATTAACAAATTGATTATCTAGTTGTTTTTGAGATAGACGATTGAATTTTTTTAGAGATGAATTATTTATCATATTGCACCATGTGAATTTTAATGAATGCACTTTGGTGAACTCCAGCCTGCCTGCCAGTTTACATACCGAAGATATGCAGGCAGGTCGGGCTACGCCCTCCTTCCGTTCACCAAAGAAGTTACTTGAGTTACTACTTATTAAAAGAATCATTAAAATGCCATATGGCACTACCTTCGGCGGGCTAAGTTTATTTCCCGGTTCGCCTTAATTAGTTAATCCTTAAAAAGTAACTTTGAAATACATATTGAACTGATTAGACAAATAATTACTTATTTTTCATCCCCGCCAGCCATCTTCTATTGCACGAGGCGGGCTGGTATAGACGAAACTCTCCCTTGCCCTCTCTTGGCAAGAGAGGGTTGGGGTGAGTTTTTTTATTACAAGAAAAATCATAAAATAGATTGAAACTTTGCAATTTGATCTTTCTGACCCGCCACAACATAGCTATGACTGGCAGGAAATCCATAAGTTTTTAGATTTTTTGTGATATTTCAAAACAAAATTCTTTCTTAAGGATCAACTAATTATGAGTAGATGCCTTTTTAAATATGATAGATTCTTTATCCAGTAACTCATAGAGAAAATCTCTTAAATTCCAAATAACAAACCCGTCCCGACAAGTCGGGATAAATAAAAATCCGAAATCCTAAATAGTTCAAGTTTATCTTCCCCCGAAGGGGTGCATTCGCAAGATATTGGATATTGGTGCTTTGAATTTTTTTGGTATTTGTTATTTGTCATTTGGTACTTAACCTTAAGAAATTTCTCCATAGGAGTCCTTCGGACAAATATGTTTGGTCAGCGATTTTATTTATAAAGTTAGCTTTATAATAATTTTTGTTCCTAATCCAGGTTTAGTCTGAAAATTGACTTCTCCTCCCAAAGAAGCGATTCTCTCTTGAATGTGTATAATCCCTATCCCGCGTCCAGTAGTTAAATCATCGAAGACATCATTAAAATTGAATCCGATACCATCGTCTTCAATTAGAATCTCCAAACAATTATTTCTCATTTTCATTACTATTTTCACGTTTTTGGCTTGAGAATGTCTTGCCACATTGGTCAATGCTTCCTGAACAACACGATAGATAGTTAATTCAAATTCCGGATTTAGTCTCTTGTTAAATTCAAGCACTTTAAAATCAACATTAATATTATTTCTTTCTATATATTTTGAAATATACCAACGCAGTGTGGGAACCAATCCAAGATTATCAAGGATTAATGGTCTTAATTTAAGCGAAATCTCTTGGATTTGATTCAAAACTGTCTCAAGTAATTCTTTAGTCTCCTTAAAACGTTCTTTTATTCTTTGAGATATTGTGGGCAAAATCTCTTTCTCGATTGATACAAGGTTAATATTTATTGCAGAGAGTGTTTGCCCTATCTCATCGTGTAATTCTTGAGAGATTGTTTTTCTCTCTAATTCATGTACCGTTGTCAAACTAGATGATAACTTTTGAAGTGTTTTTTTTTGGCGGGTAATCTCTTTTAGAAGTTGTTTATTATTTTCCAGTGTGTTTTTAAGTTCTTTTTCACGTTGAATACGTTCAGAAATATCACGAGCTACTCCAAAAGTCTTATGTTTCCCTTTCGAGATAAACGTTCCCATACTTATTTCCCCTATAAAGGTTTCACCACTTTTCTTTTTGAAAACACTCAGTGAACCTTTTTGAATCACACTTTCTTTTGTAGCCTCCCATATAAATTTTAACTTCTCAGGCTCAACCGAAATATCCAATAAGGATAATTTTAAGAATTCTTCCTTTTCATATCCAAAAAGATTCAGTGAAGCTTCATTCATATCTTCAAACAGACTAGTTTCTATATCTAAAATCATAATTGCATCAAATTCATTTTCAAAAAGCATGCGATATTTTTCTTCTGATTCCTTTATTATCTCTTCCGTCTGCTTGCGCTCGGTGATGTCGCTTATAAGAACCGCAAACTGGTTCTTTATAGGGCAGTATGCGTATACAGAGTAATACTTGTCACTCTGTGGAAAGTAATCCTCGTAATAAATCGACTTTCCTGTAATCGCTATATCTCCCAGGATATCAATCCGATATTGCTCTATTTGGGGATTTATTTCTAACGCTCTTTTTCCTATCACCATTTCGCGTGTTAATCCGGTAAGCATTGTATATTTATTATTTATATCAAGAAACATGTAATCAACGGGTTTGCCATTTTTGTCCGTTAAAACTTCACACAGTGCCGTACCCTGGTCTATTGCCTCATATAAATTACGGTACTTTTCCTCACTTTTCCTAAGTGTTTCCTCCGCCCGCTTGCGTGAGGTGATATCCATTATCATTCCTGTTAATAAATCTCCGGACAGGTAAGCGCTGATAATAACATTTTTTATTTTTCTTGTCTTTGTAATTAACTCGATTTCATAATTTAGTATTAGTCCTGTCCTACTGATATTTTCTATAAGTCGTTCTTTGTCTTTTATATCTTTATACATCGCTTTGACATCCAAATTTATCAGCTCATCAGCAGATTCATATTCCAGCATCTTACTCAGAGCATCGTTTGCATAAAGAAATTCTCCTTCCAAATTTGTTGTGTAAACGCCAACGAGTGCATTTTCAACCAGGTCACGATATTTCTTTTCTGATATTATTAGCTCTTGTTCCCGTGAAACAATTTTAGAGTGTTTATTAGCACTATCGATTGCATTGGCTGTAATGTTACAGATTGTAGTTAATAGTTGTATCTCCTCCGGTTCAAAATGTTTTTCTTTCTCTTTGCAAATCATCAAAGTTCCTAATAAGCGACCTTCGAAAATAAGAGGCATACAGATTCCGCCTAGATCACCCTGTATTTTAGATTTCAGATCGGTTGTGGTTTTATCATCATGTGCAAGATCATCAAAAGAATATGGAGCAAGTGAATTGGCAACATAACCGCAAACACCTTCTCCTATGTTTAGTGTCATTCCATACATTGTGCTGAGATTTCCATGGGAGGCAAAGCATTCTAATTTTTGAGTGGTTTCGTTCAAAGAAAATAAAACGCATGCATTTGCATTAAATGCTTCAACTGTTTTATTCAAAACGATTTGTAATGTATTCTCAAATGTCTCTATTTCGGTTAATGCAGAAGAAATAGAGAACAAAGTCTCGAGTTCCGCTAATCGATAATGCAGAGCTTCTTCTGCCAGCTTGCGCTCGGTGATGTTGTCAAACACCGCAACAAAATATTCTTTTCCAGGACTGTATACTGCAATAGATAACCAAATCCCCAAAGATTCTAAATATATCTCAAACCTTTCCGGCTTACCTGTCAAAGCCACTCTCCCATAGATCTCGAACAACTCAGGATTTGACTCCTTAATGCCCGGAATTACCTCACTGACCTTTTTCCCTACAACGTTTTTCAGTCCTGTTAATTTTTCGAATGCGTTGTTAACATCAATATAGATGAAGTCTGCTGGGTTATCGTGATCATAAAGTATTTTACAATAAGCAAATCCTTCGAGCATATTCTCAAATAAAGAGCGATAGCGTTTTTCACTGTCCGACAATTCCATTTCCAAAATTTTTCTTTTAGTGATGTCGGTACCGTAGATTTGTCCGATTTTTAGCTCTGGTATTCCACAAATAGTAAACTGTAAATATCTATCATTTATCTTTGTATCAATATTAAATTTCTTTCCTTCAGATATCGATGAAGTTAAATCAGATTCTTTCATTTCGGGAATAATTTGAGAAAGTTTACTTTCATACAAGAAGTTTGACCCAAAGATTTCTAATCCCACTTTATTAGCCATTGTAATTTTACCCTCGGTATCAAATCGGAAAACAGGATTCGGATCAAGCTCGGTAAAGAGCGCCATCAATCGCGAATGTTCAAACTTCAGGCTTTGTTCATGATCAAAATGTTTTTTATTCATCGGAACGATAATATATTTAAAGAAAATTATAGTAACCGCAAAAATTATGATAGTAAGTAGAATGGAAATTATTATTGGATTATTCAGACTGAAAAAAAATTCAGAATCTATTCTGTAGGAATCTTTGAGAATTGAATCGTAAGTGAATTTAGTGGTTTGGAGAATTAATAAAATTAGTTTGAACATAAGCGAACCTCATCAAAATATTAATAAAGATCTACGAAACTTAAAACACCAAGAGAAAAATAAAAGAGTCTGTAAAATTATTTGTGTAAATGGTACAGTTTTGCATAGCTTTTGCAAACAAAAGATGCACAAACATGGTTGCTTCGAGTTCATCAATAAAAACGATCTGAAAAAATTATTTTATTTTTCTATTAGATCTCAATCCGATACCTGCAATTCCTACCGTTGCTTATTTTCTTAATTTAAAGAACACGTAATTGACTCAACTTTGTATTTCATCAATTTTCTTGTTTTCAAAATCCAGAAGGATAGTGATGATTGACTTTATATGTAAATATTGTCGGATAAATTCGGTTATATTTCAGGAAATACTTTTAAAACAATTCCACTTTGAAATCTAAATGCTTCTTCTATCTCTTTGCATTCGGTAATATTAATCTAGTATCCTACCTGCCATAACCCGCCGTGGCGGGCTATTTTGTGGCAGGTAATTTCTTGGGGATTATCTTTATCGTCTCATACAAGTTTTAGTCCGTCACGCATCCATCTATATTTCCCGTTTATATGCAAGAAGCGGTATTCATGGGTATGGTAATCATGACAACCCCACATTAAAAGAAAAGGCAAGACATTTACGCTGCAACTCTACATTTACAGAATACTGTTGTGGAATTACTTGAAAGGAAAACAAATGAAAGGTTATGATTTTCATAGGCAAAAACCTATAGGTGAGTATATAGTTGATTTCTTCTGTAATGAACTCAACCTTGCCATTGAGATAGATGGTGAAAGTCATTATGGCAATGAGGAAGATGATAAGATACGGCAAAACAGAAATTGAAAAATTTGGAATTCAATTCTTAAGATTTGATGATTTGGAAGTTCGTCACCATTTGGATGGTGTATTGAAAACAATAGAAAATTGGATTTGTGAATTTGAGAAAAATAGATAACACACCCCTAAATCCCCTCTCAAGAGGGGACTTTTAAATTCGGCTTCTGAGCAGCGCAAAATCAGGCCATGGTACTCTACCGATCCGCCACGGCGGACGACGAAAGCGGAGGATTGGTTCCGGCTTTGCTGGTTTATGAAAATATGGTAATGAGGCCGTAATATAAGAATACGTATAAAATCAAAGAAGAACATATAAGGGCGGTTCCAAAAATTCATGTTTTTTGAATAATGAATGAGCCTGCTCTAAAAAGGTATTAAACGATAAAATATGTTTTGATTTTC
>JAHJVF010000189.1 GCA_018828505.1 Bacteroidota bacterium
CAGTATCAATTATCCTATTTGGGGGTCCCATTGCTAAATACAAATAGTTATTGTCAACTATAAATTTTTTCTGTTCAAATGCAGAATGTTGAAAGCCAAGTAATACATCAAGACTTTCTTTAAGAACAAAAGCAGATGGATTTGATATATCAACACAATGCAGATAAACTTTGTTGGTTATTCTATGTTTTGCAAATGCAAATAGAAGCGGGTATTGCAAATAGAGGTCTGAATAATCATATTCCGGGAAAAATATCTTTGAATCAACGATTGGATTGGATTTATTCTTAACATCTATAAATCCGATACCTCCACTATTACCCCAAGTACAATAAGCTGTATCATTATAAATAGCGAAATACCATGCGCGGTTAGCGGGATCGGGCTGAACAACATTACTTACTTCAATGGGATTTTCTTTGTCAGTTATATCCATAATCACAAAACCATTTACGGCATTGACGTAAAGATAATTCCCGGAAACATCAATTTGCGCTGGTGTACAGTATCCAACTCTTGAAATAAATTCCAATTTATTAGCTTGTCCAAATACTGTGCTAATGTAAAATAGTATAATTACAAATATCAATAGTTGCTTTTTCATTTTACAAACCCCATCATTTTTGTTTGAGAAAATGTTGGCGTGGTTAAACGATAAAAATATACACCGCTTGATAAATTTTTTGCATTAAAAACTACCGAATGCTCGCCAGGGTTTAACTCTTTATCCACCAATGTTTCTACTTCTCTGCCAAGGATATCAAATACTTTAAGAATAACACGTTCATTTTGGGGAATTGAAAAGCCAATTGTTGTTGACGGGTTGAACGGATTAGGATATGCATTCTTTAATGAGTAATGAGTTGTTAATAATTCATCCGTTTCTATACTTGTAACTTTTGCGGTCAATTCTATTCCGGTAACAGAATGAGCCGGAAATTTGTAATTAAAACTTTTACCGATATTACTTATTTGAGATGAGTTTATAGTTACTGTATTGTATGGCGGTTCAAAGTTATTGCTAAGGAAGTTAGGACCGTTTACTGTCCGGATAATTCCATTTGATTCTACACCGCCGCCGGTTAAATTTATCATTGTCGTAATATCTTCTAAGCTCCGGTTAACAACATTAATGAATATTTTATCATTTTTTTTGGTTGCGGACACATCTAAATAAGGTATTGAATCCATCGCCGGAATATTCCCAACAGATCGCGGCAATGAATAAGTTGGAGAGATGACATTTGATTTTAAGAGTATATTACCGCTATAGTTTGAATAAAGGGATAATACATAAGCAGAGGGAGCGAGAAAAAATTCAAATCTTGGGTTGTATGCTTTTAATATTTCAATAAACGTACTTCTATTAACAATATCTAATACCTTAGACTTTTGCTGAAAAAAATTTAACATTCCTCCAGCATGTATAGCTTCTTCTAATGATGAGCTATGTGCTGAAAAAGCATTTCCGTAGTCATTCCACCATTCTGAAACTATTAATTTTACTTTCCCGGCGGTTATTGAATCAATGCTATGCTTCACTGCATCGAAAAGAATCTTAAAATATTCAGAAGCTGCTACAACAGCGTAATATATTTCTTCATCAGTATGTTGGAATTGATCATCGAATGGAGCGGCAAAGTGTATAGAGAGATAATCCATTTTGTCACCGGAGACTGTTAAAAGAGTATTAGTCCAATCCAAATTTTCAAGATCACCATTAGCCATTATTTTGATGGACGGATCCTTCGCCTTCATATTATCAACATACTCGTTAAATCTCGTCGCATATTCCCTTGCTGAAGTGTGACCAATTTCCCACGAACCATATTGTTCATTGCCAACTTCCCAATATTTAACTTTATATGGTTGAGGATGACCGTTGCTTGCTCTAAGTTTTCCATAAGTAGTATTAATATCGCCGTTGACATATTCTACCCAATTGGCAGCTTCCTCAGGTGTGCCGGAACCAAAGTTAACGGTAATTTGCGGTTCTATGTTTGTATTTCTGCAATATTGGATGAATTCATCAGTACCAAAATCCATTCTTTGGTAATTATTCCAATGGTTATCAATTCTTGTTGCTCTTTTATCAATATCTCCCACTCCATTCAACCAATGATTTGCCTGCCCATCTGCAAAACATCCGCCCGGATACCGCATAATAGTTGGTTTTAATATTTTGATCATGTCAATGTATTCTTTTCTTACACCATTGATTGCACTTTGCGGCATCATAGATAGCTCATCTATCCAGATTGTTCCTTCTTCTTGAATAGTTACTGCAAAAATGCCATGATATGAAGATGTTGTTGAAATCAATTTGCCGCTATATTTTTTCCAAGTATCGTCAACATTATTAAATGTGACAGAATCAATAACTATCCAATCTCTTAGATTTTCCAACAGCCATATTGTAACTCCTTTTTTAATACCGGATCCTCTCAAATAAGCATAAACATCATAAGTTTCGCCGGGAACAAGGTTGATAGATAATTGACCGATACCACAATGACCTCTGGTATAGTTGGTAATTTGAATTTTTCTGGAACAACTATCATTCTGATTATATCGTGAAGTATCAAGTGACCAGGAAAAACCGTTTCCTTGATTTATTGTAAAAAAAGGAAGAGTATCAGCTGGATTTTTGGTTACAAGATTCCATTTCTCTAAACCTCGGAAATCTATCTCCTGTGCCCATAACCCATATTTATGATCTATTCCATCCCAAAGAAATTCAATAAATCCACCATAGATATAGGGTTTTATGGTATCACCAACGGAAGTTGAAATATCAACGGTAATTGAAGAATTATTTTGGGGATAAATTTTACTTACAAAAATGAAAAGAATAAAAATTGAAAAGCTGATTTTAGAGTATTTTCCACAACGCATTTTGCACCTCAAAAATAAAATATATTGTATACTATATAATAATCACCTGAAATTTTGTGTTGTTCTGTAGAATCAAATACGACATCAGCAGTAGAATAAAACTCACTATAGTGAAACAGAGAAATAATAACTACGTTCGTTAAGAAACAGAAATTCATAACTTTTTCCTGACAAATAATGTCAAATATGTTTAGCAAATCTAAAAAGAAGGATTAATCTTGAAAAGCTGAATGTGGTAAAATGAAATTTTTGTGGCGAACTGAATCTAATTCTGTGGTGAGTGGTTAATCGAAAATCTTTCCAACAAATTATTATTTCTTCGAGAAACGGGTATTAAGTCCTCAAATCCTTTTAACAACACTTTTGTCCCCATTTTATCCCTCTCAACTTTGTCAACAAAATTCATGTTTACAATATAAGAGCGGTGGCAGCGGATAAAATTCATATCTTTGATTTGCTGTTCTAGTTTGGCTATGCTGATCCTTTCTAATCTTCGTATAACTTTACCAGCTTTTAAGTAGTGTAGAGCAACATAATTATCTTCCGCTTTAATAAAAACCAAATCGTCATTTATACATAAATTCTTGCCATTACCAAGATTTATTTCTGTTGTTGCATTTACAGGTAAATTATTTGATTTAGTATTACCTATTTCGGAAATATTTTTTTCTCGAATCAAAAAGAGAGTGAAAAAAAATTGTGGTAAAGCATAAATTGCAAATATGTTTAACATAATCTCAAATAAAAAAGATAAACCCCTATCAACATAAAAAGTAGAAACGAAGAGAAAGCTAAAGAATCCGGTCATGAATAAAAGCCAGATATTAAAGGTAACTTGTTTTGATAGACTCCAATCTCTATAGTTTAGTTTAGGTGTGAATAGATTTGGAAACAGTATTGATTGAAAGATCATCGTGATCAAAAATGCTGAAGAGAAACATATTATGGCTGTTATTTTTTTATCAAGATGGATGTTTGCAATTATAAATGGCTGGATGACGAATAGTGCAATAGCTGTGAGCGCAAGAAATGATATTATCAATTTGTAATTTTTTTTCAGATCAGATAGCATCGCTAAAAACATTTAATTCCTCTATCGGAATTCTGTTGTGCAAATATATAAAAAAATATTTCATCTTAAAAGAATCACCTTTTTAGTTTCTGAATAATTTTCAACTTGTATCCTATAGAAATAAACTCCGCTTGTAAAACCTGCCGCATTCCAATCCACCTCATACGTCCCCAGTTTTAATTGTTCATTTACAAGTGTCGCAACTTCACGTCCGAGGATGTCGTAAACGATGAGCTTCACGAACCCCCCTTTATTCCCCCTTTCAGAAAGGGGAGACTGGGGGGTTGGAATATCAAATCTAATTTTCGTGCCCGGATTAAACGGGTTAGGATAATTTTGAAATAATTGTATTTCATTTGGAATATTGTTTTTGATATTCTGAATACCCGTTGTATTACAGTAAATTATAGAATTTAGATTTGGCGTAATGTTATTCGCACAGGTTCTATCAGCTAATTCACAAACAGATGCAGCTGAATTAATTGAATCTGCTATTATTTCGGGTTGAAATTTATCACGAATTGTTAAGCGTGTATATAGAGTAAAAGCATCATTATCTTTTGCGGCAGGTTGAGTATATCCTAAGCAATATTCTACATAAGCTCGATCCGGATTTAACCGAACGAATCTTATGCCTGCAGTTCGAAAGTGTTCATATTGGATGTAAACATGCGGATGATCTTTTGCTGATTGAACATGATCAGTATCTGTTGCTATAATAACGAACATTAAATTCGAAAGCTTTTTTCGTACAGAATCAATCCAAAGATCACCATTTCTCCATTTCCAGAAATCCTGCGTTTGAGACAAAGAAGCGATATGAGAAGGAGGAACTGCGGGAAAAATTCCACGATTAACTGCTTCCTGAACTAATGTTGTAGATGTATACTGCTTTCCTGAAGATCCGAAACCATTAATAATAAAATCAGTTCCTCTATTTGGAACACCATTATTGTTGATATCAAAATAGAATCCACCTATAAAAGTAGTTGGTGTTAATCTTAATGTATCACTGTACTTGAGTTTTGAATAGTCAAATATCCCCGTTGTATCATTATAAGCAGGATTTGTCCATGGATTTCCGTTTTGTGGATTTCTTGCCCCGGCTTCTGCACCCGGCATACCATCGCCTACAGGTGATTCCCAGTTGCAAATCCAGGCAAGCTGAATTTCACTGCCGTAATATCCGGCGGTTACAATACTGATGTTTCCTCCGTGTGAAGAGCCGACTAATCCCACATTGGAATACATTGGGATTTTAGGAGAGATCAACTGCTTGAGAGTTTGACCGTTTGTATTTGTAATTTGTCCTGTTGCAAATTTGATTATATCACGCAATGCTAAGATGCAATTCGGACCTCTGTTGTCGTAAGTCCCTCCGCTGTTAAGTCCGCCGGGAAAATTGAATTGAATCGTAATAAAACCAAACCTTGAAAACTCGCTTCTTGGAAGAACACCGCCGGTGCTATTACCCCCCGGCAGCCAAATTACTATTGGTGCCCCTGAAGCATAACGCGTAGTTTCGGGAATGTGAATTCTTGTAAAAAGACCTGTAGAACCCGCTGATGATGAAGGAATTTGAGTGTCAATGTACAACGCAATGACATTTAATGGAATGAATAAAAAAAGAGTAATTGCAAAATATATTGTTACTTTTTTCATAATTTTTCTTTTCTTATTTACTGATGAGCATTTTTTTCGTTTGAATAAAACCAGCAGCTCTGAGCCGGTAGAAATATACACCGCCGGAAAGACTCTTCGCCTCAAAGACGACCGAATGCTCGCCTGTATTTAATTCTCCATTCACCAGTGTTGCCACTTCTCTGCCGAGCACATCAAAGACTTTCAGCGTAACCCTCACCCGTCCTTCGGACACCCTCTCCCACTGGGAGAGGGAGGGGGTGAGGGAGAATTGTATCGTTGTTGTTGGGTTAAACGGATTCGGATAGTTCTGATACAGAATAAATTCTTTCGGAATATTTTCACCTTCGTATTCGACCGAAGTGACCGTAAGGGGTTCGATAAACACGGGGCGTTGCCCGAGTGTCAGTGCCGCAGCGCCATTGGTCACAACAAGCGTGTCTGTCTGAAAAGCTGTTGTGTAGTCCGCAACATCTTTGCCCGACTCATACTTTGGAACAGCCTCTGTCGCTTTGACTCGATCTGAGTTGATGCCTGAGATTGTGATTGTTCTTGTGACGCTGCTGTCATTCCACGCCACCCAGACCGGCTTGCACTGAGCACCGTCGAAGGGTTTCGTGAATTTATAGATATGGATTCCATTTTGCTCTTGAATGGTTGCGATATTTTTCCAATCGCTTCCTTCCAACATCTCAACCATCTTTTTATAGGTGTAGTAGGAGAGTTTTTTTACGCCTCTTCCCAGATCATTGCTTCCTTCTCCGTCATAGATAAAACCCGTGTGGTCAAAGTATCCGTCGTTACCCTTAAATCCCTCCATCAGTCCAAAGGCGGGGAATATTTTCTCAACGCCTAACGAGAGAGAAAAGACGAAACGCTTCAGATAGTCTCTTGCTTGCTGCAGCTCGGTCTGATAAGCATAGAGACCTGAATCACCGGAGGGAAAACCGCTATATGCCCCCATTTCTGTAATCCATGCGGGAATATTTATGAAATTGTATTGCTCTAGTATCAATCTTAGTTGCTCATAAATCGGTTTCATCAATTTGTAGTCGCCAGTCGCTTTTCCATACCAGTGGAAGTCAAAGATATCAAATCCACTCCCGTTTAGCTCACGCAGTATAGGCTCATAGCTGGTGCTGAACTGAGTGAAGTAGTCGTCTTTGTTTGTAATGAATCCTATTCCAGGTTGTACCGGCTGGGCGACCCCGCCTACGAGCACCTTGCATTCCGGGCAAGCTTCTTTTATTGCCAGGTATGTCATCTTCTGAAGTTTTGCAAAATCTTTCTTCCCCCCTCTATCATTCGGCTCATTGCCAACCTGCCAGTACTGGATGGGATTTATTAATCCGGGCATATCGTTAACACCGTCTCCATCATATCGTTCAACGGCGGCTTTCACAAAAGCTATATATTTCACCGAATCAATCGGCATCCATGAATTAGGAAGGGTATAATTTGTTACCTGTTTTGGTGCCGGAGCCACGTTTGCCATTATATTTATGCCGTATGGAACCCCACTGTAGTATGTGTCATAAAATCCAAAAGTGAGGGTGGTATCATTCAAGTTTTGTTGAACTACACTCCAAAAGAGATATG